>NZ_JBLWTA010000020.1:0-49770 GCF_048270365.1 Celeribacter sp. | reverse complement strand
CAGTCGACGTGGTAGCTAAAAACCCCGTTGATTCGCTCCTCGCCCTCGAACCGCATCAGGACCAAAACGTCCTCGCCAAGTGCGGTGGTCAGGCGACCCATGCGGGAGGTTTGCGAAAAGAAAGACATGTGGAAATACCGGAATGAAATAAATGAATTAGGGTGATCCTAATTTCTCGAAGACTAAACTCAAGGGGAAAATGGGGCCCTCTACGTCATGAGCAGGGGCGAAATGCATGTGCCGATCTTAAACAAGTCACAAACGGGACATTCGTGCGGCGTGCAGCGAAAGTCCGAAATCCGCCCTATCTCCCCAAAGCCGCCATCGCCTGCTCTCGCACTTCTTTCGGATCGCCGCGTTCCATCGTCGCCATGACGAAAACTGCCTTGCCCTCTGACGCTTTGGCCCACTGCTGGCCGATCAGTTCCTTCTCGCGGCTGTCGCGGCTTTCTTCCGGAGACAACTGCTTGCCCTTGTATTCGACCACCAAGAGACGGCCATCCTCCATGACGGCCACGAAATCCGGGTAGAACTTGTCGGTTGAGGTCGGCAGCGAGAACGAGTTTGGATGCCTGCTGACGTTGCGGGTCCAGTATTTCAGGCCCGGCAAGGCATCGAGCGCCAGGGCGCATTTGACCTCTTCGCCGCCATCCTTGCTGTCGAAGGTCGGCACCTCGTCCGGCCCCATGAAATGGTGCTTGAACTTGTACATGCCGCGATACTTCTGCACGTCGAAATACATCTCGTCGAAGAAACGGATGCCGTCATCGAAGGAAACTTCGATGCGCGCTTCGGGGCCGAACAGGTTCATCTGGTAAACCTTGTCGCGCTCCATCTGGCGGAACCCCCTGATCTTCTCGTTCAACTTGCGCGCCAGGATGAACTTGCAGCGCATCAGCTGCGATAGGGGGATATCGCGTTCGCGGTTTAGATAGGTGACGACATCACTCAGCCAGGCCAGAAGCTCCGCCTGGCCGATCCATTGATCGCGCACCTTCCCGTCAAGCCAGCGCACGAGCGAATTCGGCGTCCAGTCGTCAACGTCGATATCCAGCGAAAGCTGCTCGGAACTGTCCGCCGCCGAGATCGACAGGCGATTGCCATCAAGGTCGATCTCGAAGGTGTCGGTCGTCTCGACGATATCGAACTCGGTCTTGGTCAGCCGAGCCGGATGATCGGTCAGTGACCAGTCGTGATATTCCATCAGGATATCGGTGTCGCCAAAGACCAGCTCACCCTGCACATGCGCCATCAGGCGCGGCACGGTGAATTCTTCACCAAGATGGGCGGGAGCCAGATCGTCGGCGTGCTGCGCCCTGAACGCCCGCATGGTTGAGCCGCAGCAACGAAAGCCTGTCCTCGACAAGTCCGCTGCCAAAACCGAGTGAGGTCAGCTATGGTCAAACTCGACAGGCTCGCCGTAGAGGCTAAAGGCGCGGCGCGGATGTTGTCGATGACCGTTAGGGAATTCCTGTTTCTCGTCGAACAAGGCGCACTTCCACCGCCGATCCAGCTAGGAAAGCCCCCCCTCTGGGTGGTGGCCGAGATCGAGGCGGTCCTGACGGGCAGCATGATCGAGCCGGAGGCGTTTGTGGTATGAAGCGCCCCAATCTTCCTTATCTCGAATTCAAGACCGTCAAGGGCAGAACCTACATCTACTTTCGTAAAGGCAGGTTTGGGGAGCGGTTGCCTGACGACCCTGACACCGAGGAATTTGCCCTGAAATACTGGGCTATTCGTAACGGGAAGAGCAAGCGGATCGTCAAAACTACGTGGGAAGCGCTGATCGTCAGTTACTATTCCAGTGCCGAGTTTAAGGAATTGGGCGATGACACAAAGAAGAACTATCGCCGTCATTGCGAAGATATCCGTGAGAAAAATGGTTCAAAGGATGTGCGGCACTTCAAGCGAGCCGATGCGCTGCGTGTGCGAGATGAGCTTAAAGACACTTGGTCAAAGGCTAACGAGCGGATCGCTGTGCTGTCGATCCTCCTGCAGCGGGCAATGGATCTTGACTGGGTTGACCGCAATCCAGTGGCAAACATCCGCAAGCTCAAGGGGGGCTCTTATAAAGCGTGGCCTGCAGCCACGTTGGAAGCCTATGAGCAGCACTGTGAAGATCATGGTCTGTCGGTCGCTCGGACAATCTAAGAGCTTGCGATCGGCACGGGCCAGCGGCTCGGGGATTGCGTGGCGATGAAGTGGGATGATTTTGACGGTGAATATATGTCGGTCGTTCAGCAAAAGACGGGTGCTAAGATCGACGTTTACTGCCCGGCGCGGTTGCAGGCCTATCTTGCTGGGCTTCCCCGGCGCGGAAAGCACATCCTTGCCAAGACCGAGACCGAGCCGCTTGGCAAGCGGCAGGTGCAGAAGGCGGTGGAGGACGTGCGCGAAGCGATTGGCGTCAAGGAGGGGGATGACAGGCTGGTGCCCCACGGATGGCGCTACACGGCGGCCAAGGAGATGGCCGATGCCGGTGTCGATATCCGCGATATTCAGGCGGTCACTGGACACAAAACCCTTGAGATGGCTCAGAAATATGCCTCGGGAGCGGACCAGAAAAAGGCGTCGAAACGGGCGCAACAGAAGCGGGAACAAAACAGCGACAAACCGGGAAAGTGCGAAACAAATTGCGAAACTTTGCCCGGATCGCAGGATCAGACAGAGGAGAAGTCAAAAAATGTTCAATGATTTCAAATGGTGCGGGTGGAGGGACTTGAACCCCCACGCCTTGCGGCGCCAGAACCTAAATCTGGTGCGTCTACCAATTTCGCCACACCCGCGTGGCGCGTCTGATAGCAAAAGGCATTCGGGAGGGGAAGAGACAATTCTACGCCAACTCATAGAGAGCCATCGTCTCTGCCCAAGAAAATCCTGTTCGGTAACACAAAATTAACATATTCTATGGAGCATATGAGGCAGAGACATATAGAGGCCCTGACATGACCTATAAAGGCAGCGGGCACGAGCATGAGCACAACGACGGGAGAAATCCGTCGGAATCGCTCTGCGTGCGTGACATTTTACCCCATCATGACAAGGGCTTGCCCCTTGGCACCAAGGTGATGACCGCCGACGGCACCCTTCCTGTCGAATTTCTCGAGCCCGGCGACCGAGTGATCACGCGGGCAGGCATGCGGACGCTTTTGGGCATCGACACCCCTGCCCCGAAACGATTCAAACTGAGTTTTGAGCGCGAGGAAGTGATCTATGCCGACGGGCTCATGGTGATGAGCGAAACGGGCATGCCCTTCGCCGCCTGATTTTTACGCGTTCCGGAACGAGAAAAGCCACCCCTTTTGAGGTGGCTTTTGTTTTGAGTATTTGGTGCAGCAAAGGAAACCCGATGCGCTTTTATATTTTGAGCGCACGTAAGACCTTTGGCAGTTCGTCCGGCAGGTCTTCCGCAATCAATCCGGGACCAAAGCTGCGGGCGGCCTCGACATGCAACCAGGCGGCGCTTTCACACGCCTGATGCGGGGTGAAGCCACGCGCCATGAGGCCAGTGATCAGCCCCGCGAGCACATCACCGGAACCTGCGGTGGCGAGCCAAGGCGCGGCGCGCTCATAGACGGCGGCATTGATCGAACAGCGCCCGTTTGGAGATGCGATGACCGTGCCCGGGCCTTTGAAAAGCACTGTGCAGCCGGCGCGTTTGGCGGCCTCAACCGTGGCGTCGACCTTGCTATAGGCCGGGCCCTTGATGGGCAGTTCGGCGAGCTTGGCGGCAAGGTCGGGAAAGAGGCGCTTGAACTCGCCCGCGTGGGGCGTGAGGACGCAATTTTCATGCAGATTGGCAAAGCCGGTTTCGCTTTCCGACAGCGCCGTGAGTGCGTCGGCGTCGAGCACGGTGGCGCGTTTGGCGGCCAGTGCATGGGGCAGGAATTCGACAGCGCGTTCGACACCGAAACCGGGACCGATGCAGAGCGCATTGAGGCGTTTGTCGGTCAGCACACGGGACAGGATTTCCGGCGTGTCGATCTCGGTGAGCATGAGGGCGGTGATCTGGGCCGCGACTTCGGTGACGGCCTCATGTGGGGTGCCGAGGGTGACGAGGCCTGCGCCGACACGCAGAGCCGCCCGGGCGGCGAGACGGGCGGCGCCGGTTTTGCCGGAAAGGCCGCTGAGGATCAGGGCGTGGCCATGGGTGTATTTGTGTGAGCCCTGAGTTTTTTCGAGAGCAAACCCGCTAAAACCACACGAATAGGTACTTTCTAACAGTCCATTTTTAATGAACAGGTCATCAAGGTCCTCCTCATCCCAACGAGGAAGCCCAATTTCTTTGACGATCAACTTCCCAGATGAGGACGCCCCCTGATCCAAAAAGTGACCCATTTTCGGATATTGGAATGAAACTGTGAGATCGGCTGCCAGAACCTGTGGAATGCGACTGCCGGGATCTTTTGCGCAATACGTTCGACCGCTATCACTGCAAAGCCCGGTGGGAATATCGATTGAAACCCAGCGTGTCCTGCCGCCCATACAATCTGACCTCAGATCAAATAGCGGCGACAAACCGTGTGCAGGCCGTCCCAATCCCGTTCCAAACAGGGCATCCACGACAAGTTCAGGAGGGGCTTTACATTCCCCAAAACCATGTCCCTTCACAGAAACCCAAAGAGTTTCAAACCTTTCGGCCACGACAGTAGGAAAACCGAGATCGGAGACCTCCCCCATCTCCCCCCATCGCTCATAATTCACCTTCGCATCGGGCGGCAGCTTGTCGGGATCGCCGTAGAGAAACACCTCCACCGCCCAGCCGCGCTGTTTCAGCAACCGCGCGATGACGAAGCCGTCACCGCCATTGTTGCCGGGGCCACAGAGGACGACGGCTTTGTAGGAGGAGAGCGCCAATTCCGGCCATTCCGCCATGACGGCCTCCACCACACCCGCACCGGCGCGCTCCATCAAGTCGAGGCCGGTGACCTCTCCACTGTCGATGGCGGCTTGCTCGATGGCACGCATTTGCGCCGCGGTGAGAATCTCGGTCATGGCCGGCCTCCCTGTCCCGTCGCTACAACAGTGCCCAAAGTCGCAAAATCAATGGCGCGCATTTGTGCACCGGTCAGCAATTCTGCCATAAAAAACCTCATAAGTTTTCAAATTGCCCTTTTTGAATCCACTTCGCACAAATAATATGCACAAGGTCGCGAATCCTGTGGGCGTTTTCGCTGGCGTCAGGTTAGTCGATTGTGGCCGGATAAGAGAAATGGTCTCACAGTCACCAAATGAAATTTAGGGAGTCGAAGGTCCATGAAAAAGATCGAAGCGATCATCAAGCCCTTCAAGCTCGATGAAGTGAAAGAAGCGCTGCAAGACATCGGCGTACAGGGTCTTTCCGTGGTCGAGGTGAAGGGGTTCGGGCGTCAAAAGGGGCACACGGAACTTTACCGCGGCGCTGAATATGTTGTGGACTTCCTTCCGAAAGTGAAAATCGAGGTCGTTCTGTCGGACGATCAGGTGGACGGCGCGATCGAGGCGATCGTGGCTGCGGCCAAGACGGACAAGATCGGCGACGGCAAAATCTTTGTCTCGCCCGTCGAACAGGCCATCCGCATCAGAACAGGCGAGTCTGGCGAAGACGCGCTTTAAGGGAGGCGCATGGCGCGGAGCCGTGGGGCAATCCGGGGTCGCGCCTTTCGCCAAAACGCAATACTCAACCAAAGGACAAGGTCAAAAATGAGCATCCAAGACGTTCTCAAGACCATGAAGGACGAAGACGTCCAATATGTAGACGTGCGCTTCACTGATCCGCGCGGCAAGCTTCAGCACGTGACGCTGCGCCACACGGAAGTGGACGAAGACTTCTTTGAAGAAGGCTTCATGTTCGACGGTTCCTCCATCGCTGGCTGGAAATCCATCGAAGAATCCGACATGAAACTGATCCCGGATCCAGACTCGGTTTACATCGATCCGTTCTACGCCGAAAAAACGCTCTGCGTGCACTGCACCGTGGTTGAGCCGGACACCGGCGAATCCTACGACCGCGACCCGCGCGGCTGTGCTCAGCGCGCGGAAGCCTACCTGATCTCCTCGGGTATCGGCGACAAGTCCTACTTCGGCCCGGAAGCTGAATTCTTCCTCTTCGACGACGTGCGTTTCTCTGTCGCCCCGAACAAAGTGGGCTACGAGATCGACGCCGATGGCGCCGCTTGGAACACCGACGCTGAGTTCGAAATGGGCAACCTCGGCCACCGTCCGGGTTACAAAGGCGGCTACTTCCCGGTGAACCCGTCCGACGATGGTCAGGACATTCGCGGCGAGATGCTCACCACCATGGCCAACATGGGCATGAAAGTGGACAAGCACCACCACGAAGTTGCCACCTCCCAGCACGAGCTTGGCATGATCTTCGGGTCGCTGACCGAGCAAGCTGACAACCTGCAGAAATACAAATACGTGATCCACAACGTGGCTCTCGCGTATGGCCGTTCCGCAACCTTCATGCCGAAGCCGATCAAAGGCGACAACGGCTCCGGTATGCACGTGAACATGTCCATCTGGAAAGACGGCAAGCCGCTCTTTGCTGGCGACAAATATGCTGACCTCTCCGACGAGGCTCTGTGGTTCATCGGCGGCATCCTGAAGCACGCCAAAGCGCTGAACGCCTTCACCAACCCGTCCACCAACTCCTACAAGCGTCTGATCCCGGGCTTTGAAGCTCCGGTTCTGCGTGCGTATTCCGCTCGCAACCGTTCCGGTTGTGTGCGTATTCCGTGGTCGGAATCCCCGAAGGCGAAACGTGTGGAAGCCCGCTTCCCCGATCCGGCTGCAAACCCGTATCTCTGCTTTGCAGCGCTTCTGATGGCTGGCCTCGACGGCATCAAGAACAAGATCGATCCGGGCCCTGCCTCCGACAAAGACCTCTACGATCTGCCGCCGGAAGAACTGGCCGAGATCCCGACGGTTTGCGGCTCGCTCCGTGAAGCGCTCGAAGAGCTCGAAAAAGACATGGACTTCCTCACCGCAGGCGACGTGTTCACCAAGAGCCAGATCGAAGGTTACATCGACCTCAAATGGGAAGAAGTGTACTCCTACGAGCACACCCCGCACCCGGTCGAGTACGAAATGTACTACTCCTGCTAAGCGGGACGAAACGTACAGATTTGGAAAGGGCTCCCTCTCGGGGGCCCTTTTCTTTATGGCTCAACGTCTTCTGCGCAATTTCTGAACGACGAACGCCGGGTCCACTTCGCAACGTTCCGCCCGGATTTGGGCCCAGATCAGCCCGGTGAAAATCACCGTCCCGCCGAGGATATTGCCAACCAGTGCAGGCAGGATGAAACCAAAGAGGCCCTGCCCCACCGTAAGATGATCGGTCAGCATCAGCAAAACCGCCTCACAAGTCCCGGCGATCACATGAGAGAACCCCGCCAGGGAGATCAGCCAGGTGATCAGGATGATCAGAAACAGCTTGGACGACCCGGCGTTGGGCATCATCCAGACCAGACAGGCGATGAGCCACCCGGCCCCAACGCCCAGAAACAGCGTCTGCCAGACACCGCCCTCGACCGCATGTTCAGAAATCGTCACCAGCGCGTCAAACACCTCCGGCTCCGTGAAACGGATGTGATAGACCGCCGCGGCAAAGAGTGCCGATCCGGCGAGGTTGAACACCAAAACGATGCCCCAAAGCTGCATGATCCGCACAAACACATGATGCGCCGGACGGGTCAGAAACGGCACGACGGCGGTGATGGTGTTCTCGGTGAAAAGCTGCATTTTCCCCATGATCACAATGACAAAGCCGATGGCATAGCCTAGGTTTTCCACCAGAGGACGCCACTGCGCATCCGGCAGATGTGCATGAAACAAAGCCTTCCCCAGCACGGAGAACCCAAGCGCCAGCCCCGCGATCATCGCGGACATCGCCAGCGACGAATTGGGCCGTTGCAATTCCTCGGCGCCTTCGCGGCGGATCACCTCAAAGACCAGAGGCGCGGCCATGCTCGACGCCTCTTCGAGCACCTCTTCCTGATGCGCTTCGGATTGATGTGTTGATGTTTTCTGCGACATGTTCCGCCCCGTCCTTCGAGAGTTCACTCCCATCCGGCTCAACGCCGCAGCGGTCGCCCCTGTTCCCATCTGTTTTCATCTGCGCGGCGCTGCGGTAAGCCTTCGCCATGACCATTTCACTGCGCCCGCATCACCTTTTGTGCCTCCTGACCTATGTCGGCAAAGGCTATTCCCCCGCCTTCGTCGCGGGCTATGACCGGATCGTCGCGCGTTTGAATGCGGGCGAAGAGATCGAGATGACGGCAGGCCCGGATGACATCTGCGCGCCGATTGCCTGCGATCTCAAGGAACATTGCCACGGCACCTCGGTGATCTCGCGGGACACCCGCGCCGCGCAAGATGTGGGCCGCCTGCTCAGCACGGACATCGCCCCCGGAGCACGTCTGACCCTGACGCCAGAGATCACCGCCACTTTGCGCACCGCCTTTGCCACAGGCGACATCCGAAGCGCCTGTCCGGGCTGCGATTGGGAAAGCCTGTGCACGACTGTGGCCAGGGGCGGCTATCCCGATGTGCGGTTCAGGCTCTCGGTCGCTTGATCCCAAAGATCGTCGGACCTATTCTGCTTCCAAACCAATAGACTAATGGAATTTCCAATGACCTGCTTCCGCCTTCCCCTCGCCGCCTCTGCCCTTTTCGCGCTCACTGCCTGTGGCGGCGATGTCACCCCGGATTACGAGAGCTACAAAACCGCCAACCCCTATGGCTCCAGCACACGACAGGCCACGCCGGCCCCGGCTCCCGTCGCCGCAAGTGCCACGCCCTATGTCTCTGCTACGCCCTATGTCTCTGCCACGCCCGTCGCGGCCCCGGCACCGGTCGCATCATCGGGAGCAGCATCGCGCACACCGGCCATGACAGGCAGCAGGGTCGCGTTCAAAATGACCTACGAAACCAACCGCATGGGTGGCACCGCCCGCGTCAATGGCGAGACGGTCGAAGTGCGCCGCGCGGGCAAATCCACCTCGGGCAATGTCACCTATGTGGTCATGTTCATGGGCAAATCCGGTCGCCCGACGGCGATCGCGCCCGTCCAACAGCCCGGAATCGCCGCAGATGTCGTGCGCGGCATGAGCCTATGTCAGGTGACAGAACCGGCCATGGCCTCAAGCGGCGATGTCTTGTCCTTTGTCGGCGGCGTGCCGGAGGCGCGCTATATCGTCAAGGCGGTTTGCCCTTAAGGCAATCCCCTGCCTCCTCCCTCGACATTTTCCCCCTGACAGAACGGGCGGGCCGACGCACTCTTGCCCTATAAAACCCAATCACGTCAGGGGGAGCCTCATATGAGCCGTGTAAAGAGTGTTGGTTTGGCCGGGTCGGCCGGTCTGTTGGTTGTGTTGGCGCAGGCTGGCGTCGCGGAAAATGCCCGCATTGTCAGTTGCGAAGCCGGCCATGGCTGTACCTTGGAAGAGGCCACAATCTCGATCGAAGACGCCGCCATCGTCTATGGCATCGATCCGACCACTGTGGCGCAGGACAGCCATGTGATCTTGCGTGCCCCCGACGGGATGGGCGGAACGATCATTGCCGCCGATCCGCAGCAATTGCACGAAGACAACGGCGGCGTGCTTGAGATCCCCCATGTCATCCCGGTGATGCAGGACGGCGCAGAACAGGCCGACATCGAGGTCTTTGAAGGGGACGCGGGCGCGGATGGCGAGATTGTCCCCGAAGACGGGCTTTGGACCGTCACCTTTCGCGAGATGAGCCAGAAAAATTGCAGCGCGATGATGATGAACATGCTGCAAGGCATGGCAGAGCAACCGCCGCAAAGCCATGAGATCGCGTGGCACGGCTCGAACCACCCTGACGCGCTCAATTTCCTCAATCCGCAGGGGCAGAGCCTGAGTTGGACCCAGACCGGCCCGAACAGCTATGAGGGCGAAGTTCTGGCCAATGCGGGCGAGAATATGGATATTTCCGCCGATGTCGGCTTTGAGGTCAAAACACCGACCCTGATCAAAACCTCCTCTGTCCTGAACCTCGCGATGATGTTGCAGGGCGACCCGGAGACGCTGGCCGTGTTTCAGAACATGGGTATGGCCGACTGCGAATTGACCATGATCTTTGATATGACAAAGGGCTAAGCGCGCCTTTTCCCAGTTCTTGCCCAAATCCTGCCATGGCGCCTCACTAAGGTGAGTCTCAAGAGATCAAAAAGACGAGGCCCCCATGTTTGGCCCCATATTTGGCCCCATATTTGGCCCCATATTTGGCCTGTCGCGAGAGCTGCACCCGCTCGACAGCCGCCATCCGGACAACCGCAAAATCGACCGCGCCCTCAAAGCGCGGCGCGAGGGCTTTCGCACGGCGGAAAAAGGCCATGCGACACGGCATTTTTTCTTGCCGCCCAAGGCCGACACCGCCCGCAGCCGTCTGGCAGAGTTGCGCGCCAAACCGCATCTCACACAGAGCCAAGAACGCGAGGTCACAAGCCTCGAGGCCCGGCTCTACGCGCTGGACCGGGATCAGGTCGAAAAAGACACGCTCAAAAGCGTGCCCCTGCCCCTGCGTTTGATGTTTGGTGCCCCGATCCGCGCCTATGCGATGCTGCGCGGGCAATGGTCGGTGCGCGGGCGCAAACAGCGGGACCGCTGGACGATCTGGCATGTGCTGGCGATCGGCGCGGTTCTCATTCCGATGATCATCAGGGAGGGTGGCATTGTCCCGGCGATAGAGGCGTTGCTCGACGGGCTAAGGATCGGCAGCACCTCGCTGATCACCAAACCATGAAGGATCACCCGAGCCCCAGCCGCTTTGCCCGTTTCATCGATGGCGTCTACAGCATGGGTTTCTGGTTTCGCTTCAGCGGGTTCTTCATCTTTCTCGGCCTGCTTGTGGTTCAGGACGACCTGCGCCACGCCGTCTTCGGTCTGCTGCGGGATGGCATCGTCAACCTGATGGGGCCTTAAAGCGTTTTTCGTTTAATCTGAATCAGATTGAGCGAAAAACACTGCCACACTGAGTTGATAGTGCTGCGTTTCTCAAAAATTGAGTGCCTCAATTTTTTTTGAGAAACGCTTTAACGCCAATAGCGGGTCTGAAACCGGTAATCCTTGCGCGGGCCGGTGACGCGCCAATTCGCTATCCAATTGGGCCAATCGGCAAATTCATAGCGCACCTGATAGCTATCGGGATCGCAGGCGTGATCGGCCTCGGGCGCGGAAACATTCGGGTCGAAGCTATGAAAAAACCGCCCGTCGTCGAAGAACACCGTAATCTCTTGTGCCACCGCGCGCCAAAGGTAACGCCGCTCCGCCTGCAACGGCTTGTCTCGACCAGGCAGGTGCAAAAATCCGCGCTCTTCCTGCCGAAACCCGCCCTCTCCGTCGGGTACAAAGTCGCAGGTGCCCGTCAGCTCTGACCGCGCATCGGCACGAAAATCCTCGATCTCGCGCGCCATGGACCAGCGCCCGGCAAAGTCTTGCAATCGGATCATCATGCCCCTCTCGACGCCCCTCTCCGGGTCCTTATTCGGAACCGTTTGTCTCAGGATCATCGCGCTCAGGCCAGCCCTTTTTCGCCTGCCGAGCCAACCGCCCCTCAGCGATCACCTCATAGGCACGCGCCGCCCAACGCGCCGCATCAATGTCGGAAGCCGACCAATGTCTGCGATGTTGATGCACCGCCGAGATGCCGCCAATCACCTCACCGCCCAACCGACAGGGCACCCCGAGATAGGCCATGATCCCCATGGTCTGCACCGCCCCGCTGTCTTGCACCAAAGGATGCGTCAGCGTGTCGTCGATCACGATCTCCTGCCCCATCTCGACCACCAGATGCCCGATGGTATTGTCCGGCATGAGAATCCGCTCCAGCGGCTGGTTCACCGGCGTGCTGGTGTTGGCCAGCACTTCGAGAAGCGTCTTGCCGCCGTCCTGTCGCGCACGATAGAAAACGACCCCCGAGGGCCTGATCATGTCATGAAGCTGAAACGCCAAAGTCGTCAGCTTCGGATCCCCATACTCAAACAATAGCCTTCCCACCGCAAAATGCTGTCGTCAAACCGGCTTTACCATGCGGCGCCATTGCGCCAAAGCCTTTTGACACTGGCTTTTGAACCGCACCGCATGCGTCAGACTTGCACGCCGCGCCCCATCCCCGTAAGAGAGCCGCGACGCGTTTGTATAACCTGAAAGGCCTGCCGATGATCCCCCGTTATGCCCGCAAAGAGATGGTCGACATCTGGGAACCCGCCACCAAGTTCAAAATCTGGTATGAGATCGAGGCCCACGCCTGTGACGCTCAGGCCAAACTCGGCGTGATCCCGCAGGAAAACGCGGATGCGGTGTGGAAAGCCAAGGACGTAGAGTTCGACGTCGCCCGCATCGACGAGATCGAAGCCGTCACCAAACATGACGTCATCGCCTTTCTAACCCACTTGGCCGAGCACGTTGGTTCCGAAGAGGCCCGTTTCGTCCATCAGGGCATGACCTCCTCCGACGTTCTCGACACCTGCCTCAACGTCCAGCTGGTGCGCGCCTCCGACATCCTTTTGGAAGGTGTCGACAAAGTGTTGGCCGCGCTGAAAAAACGCGCGCTTGAGCATAAGATGACCGTCCGCGTTGGCCGCTCCCACGGAATCCACGCGGAACCCACCACCATGGGTCTCACCTTTGCGCGTTTCTACGCCGAGATGGACCGCAACAAGAACCGTCTCGAAAAAGCCAAATGGGAGATCGCCACCGGCGCGATTTCCGGCGCGGTCGGCACCTTTGCCAACATCGACCCGGCCGTTGAAGAGCATGTTTGCGAACAGATGGGCCTGCGCGCAGAGCCGATCTCGACCCAGGTCATCCCGCGCGACCGTCACGCCATGTTCTTTGCCACGCTGGGTGTGATTGCCTCCTCGATCGAGAACATCGCGATTGAAATCCGTCACATGCAGCGCACCGAAGTGCTTGAAGGCGCTGAGTTTTTCTCCATGGGCCAAAAAGGCTCCTCGGCGATGCCGCACAAGAAGAACCCGGTTCTGACCGAAAACCTCACCGGTCTCGCGCGTCTCGTGCGCATGACCGTGGTGCCCGCGATGGAGAACGTGGCGCTGTGGCACGAGCGCGATATTTCGCACTCTTCCGTCGAGCGCGGCATCGGCCCGGACGCCACTGTGACGCTTGATTTTGCGCTCAACCGTCTCGCCGGTGTGGTCGACAAAATGATCATCTACCCGGAAAACATGTTGGCCAACATGAACAAATTCCCGGGCCTCGTGATGTCCCAGCGCGTGCTGCTGGCACTGACCCAAGCCGGTGTGTCCCGCGAAGACGCTTATTCCATGGTGCAGCGCAACGCCTTGAAAGTCTGGGAAGATCGCGTCGATTTCCGCGAACAGCTCTTGGCCGACGAAGATGTGGTCAAAGCCTTGGGCGTCGACGGCATCAACGCGAAATTCGACATGGAGTATCACACCAAACATGTCGACACGATCTTTAAGCGGGTGTTTGGCGAGTAACGCCTTTCGCAAACCTCTGCGAAAATCACCGATTCTGTGATATGATCTCCCGAAAGCGCATTTCGTTTTCGGGAGATTTTCATGTTGAAACGCACACTTCTCGTCACTGTCCTGCTCGCCCCCTCCGCCCTCTTCGCACAGGACTACACCTGCCCCCATGAACAAAAACTCGCCTCCTGCGCGGACGGCTACACATGGGACAAGGAAACCGGCACCTGCGTCGAACAGGTTGTTGGATAAACGCATTTTTCGGTAAATTTCGCGCCGCTGGTCACTTTGCGTTAAGGCTCATCCTCCATGGTGATCCCAACAAAAGTGAATCGCTAAAATGGCTGTGAGGCGCGCGTGGACGGATTGCCGCAAATCTCTGACGATATGGGGTCCCTGCCCGATTTGGGAGGCATGGGAAACATGGGGGACTTTGGTGGGGGCTTTGACCTGCCACCGCCCGTGTCGCGCATGCCCGCCCGCCTGTCGAAAAAGGCCAAGGCCGCGATCATCGTCAAACTTCTTGCTTCACAAGAGGTCAAACTGCCGCTCGCAACCTTCCCCGAGGAGATGCAGGTTGAGCTGGCGCACCAGCTCACCGATCTGCGCTATATCGACAAAACCACGCTGACCTCGGTCGTCGAGGAATTCCTCGAAGAGCTCGAAGCCATCGGGCTCAGTTTCCCCGGCGGTCTAGAGGGCGCGCTTCATGTGCTCGATGGCACGATCTCGGCCACCACCGCCTCGAAACTGCGCTCGAACGCTGGGTTTTCGCTCACCGGCGACCCGTGGCAACGCATCTCGGATGTCGAAATCGCCCGCCTCCTGCCCATTTTGCAGGAGGAAAGCGTCGAAGTGGGCGCCGTGCTTTTGTCCAAACTCAAGGTCTCGAAAGCCGCGCAGCTCATGTCCATGCTCCCCGGCGAACGCGCCCGGCGTGTGGCCTATGCGATTTCGCTGACCTCCTCGGTCTCGCCAGAGGTGGTGCAGCGTATCGGCATCTCTCTCGCCGCCCAGCTTGACGCACAACCGTCTCAGGCCTTCTCCGACGAGCCGCCCGAACGCGTCGGCGCCATCCTTAACTTCTCCTCGTCGAGCACCCGCGACGGGGTGCTTGAGGGCTTGGATGAAACCGACAAGGACTTCGCAGAACAGGTCCGCAAGAACATCTTCACCTATGCCAATATCGCCACCCGCATCGATGCGCGCGATGTCGCCAAGGTGGTGCGTGGTGTCGAGCAGGATCTGCTGATCAAGGCGCTCGCGGGCGCCACGGGCGAGGCGGCTGCCTCCACCGAGTTCATCCTGTCGAACATGTCCAAACGCATGGCTGACGGTTTGCGCGAAGAAATGGAGAACCTCGGCAAGGTCAAGGAGACGGATGCCGAAGAGGCAATGAATGCCGTCGTCGCCGCGATCCGAGATCTCGAGTCCACCGGCGAAATTTTCCTTTTGACCGGGGACGATTGATCCACAAACACCCGCGCAAGCGTCACTGCAATGCATCCCCCGATGCGAAGCACCTTTGCACCCTCTCGTATGGACAAAGGGAGACGCTCTTC
The DNA here is from genome assembly GCF_048270365.1 of Celeribacter sp. Classification (NCBI taxonomy): domain Bacteria; kingdom Pseudomonadati; phylum Pseudomonadota; class Alphaproteobacteria; order Rhodobacterales; family Roseobacteraceae; genus Celeribacter; species Celeribacter sp. The sequence goes on along the minus strand of NZ_JBLWTA010000020.1, from coordinate 34,749 downwards.
ATAGCGTCAACAGATGACCTGGTTTTCCCGCCTGCCCGCCCAGTCGCGCGGCATTCTTTATCTTCTTGTCTCGGTCACGGCCTTTACCGTGATGGATACGACCGCCAAGCTGTTGGGGGAGCGCGTCAGCCTGCCCCAAGTGCTCTGGTCACGATACGCTGGGCAGCTTTTGGTTTTGATTCTGATCTTTGCACCCCGGTTGCGACCGGCGTTGCGCACGGAACACCCTTGGCTTCAGATGCTGCGCGCGGTCATGCTGCTCGGCGCGACCGCATGTTTCTTTGCCGCGCTCCAACATCTCGGGTTGGCCGAAGTGATCGCAATCGCCGAGTTGTCGCCGATGCTAATCACCTTGGGTGCGGCTCTCTTTTTAAGAGAACAGGTCGGCCTGCGCAGGGGGCTTGGCGTTGCCTTTGGCCTGATCGGTGCGCTCATCATCATTCGTCCCGGCTCTGATGTGTTCACCACGGCCTCATTGTTACCTTTGGCCGCGGCAAGCTGCATTGCGACCTATGCCCTGGTGACACGCCATATCGGTCTCAAGGAAAGCCCGATCACCGCCCTGCTCTACTCCGCCCTTTTTTGCACGAGCGTGATGAGTGTGATCGTGCCCTTCCACTGGGTGCGCCCCGACGCCCTTGCAGCAGGTCTGATGCTGGCCATTGGCGCGCTTGGCACCTTGGCACAGCTGACCATGATCCGCGCCTATTCCGTCACCGAAGCCTCCGCCATCGCCCCCATCTCGCACTTCGGGCTCCTTGTCGCCGTCGCTCTGGGCTATGCCGTCTTCGGAAATTTGCCGGATCGCTGGACCGTATTGGGTGGCCTTGTGATCGTGGCCTCCGCGCTCTATGTCTGGCACCGTGAACGCAAGGCTGGCACGGTTCACACCGTGCCCGAAGAGATGGGTCAGCCATGAAAATCAAACGCGGAGAGATCGAGGGAACGCTGGGGCAGTACCTGGGCAATCTCGCGACGCGTGGGCTTTTGGCGCTGGCGCTGACGCTGCCCTACCCGACCCGCGTGCGATTCATGGGGTGGTTCATGTCGCGCGTTTTTGCCCCTTTGGCCGGATATACAACGCGCGTGCGCGAGAACCTGCATCACGTCATGCCCGATCTGCCCGAGGCCGAGGTCAAACGCCTGATGCACGCCGTGCCGGACAACGCCGGGCGCACACTGATCGAGATTTATTCCGGCCCGGAATTCATCGCCAGGATGAAAGACATCCGCTTTGATGGCCCCGGCGCCGAGATTCTGCGTGAAGCGCGGGACACGCGCCGCCCGGTCATTTTGCACACCGGGCATTTCGGCAATTACGACGTGCCGCGCGCCGCCCTCATCGCCCATGGGTATGACGTCGGCTCGCTCTACAATCCGATGAAGAACAAATTCTTCAACGTGCATTACGTGAAAGCCATCGGCACCATCGGCCAGCCCCTGTTTCCGCGTGGACGCAAGGGCTATGCCCAGCTTTTGAAACATCTGAAATCAGGCGGGATGATCGGGTTTCTCTCGGATGTTTATGTCCACCAAGGCGCGATGTTGACGTTTTTCGGCAAACCGGCCCGCACCGCCCTATCAGCGGCAGAGCTGGCGTTGAAATACGACGCGCTTCTGGTGCCGATCTATGGCGTGCGCGAAGAGGACGGGCTGAATTTCCGGGTGCAGGTCGAATCCCCCATTCCATATGGCACGCCGGAAGATATGGCGCAGGCGCTGAACGACAGCCTTGAGGCCATCACGCGCCAGCATATGGAACAATGGTTCTGGATTCACCGCCGCTGGAAACCAGAGCGTTTGGCGAAAGCTCTGGCCAAAGAAGCCGCACAAGATCGCGCCTCTTAAAGCAGCAAATCCGCCACAACCCCCACCGTCACAGCACCGATCGGCTCGCCCGTGGCCGGGTCCACGATGGTGGCCGAGACCTGTGCCTGTGAAATGCCGATCGAGGCATCGAATTCAATCTCGCCAATCTCCATGCCATCCTTTCCTACGCCAAAGGAATTCTGGAACTTGGCCTCATCGCCCTGCCAGTAATCCGAGGTCGCCGCCGCAGCAACGACGTTCAGCCCCTGCGCATCCATGACGAAGATTTCCGCAATCACACCACCGGCGCGGGCGATTTTATGCAGCAAACGCTCCGCCACCGCGCCTTGGACCACGGCATCGACCATGGGATGATCCGTCTCGCCCACCTGCGCGCGCCACTGTTGATCGAGATCGATGATTTCGGCCTCTGTCAGCCCCTGCGTGCGCTCATTTTGCGCGCGAATGGCACCCAGAATAGCCGGCTCCTGCACCAGTTCGGCGATTTCCTCTTCGTAATATGTCCGAAGCACCTGCGCGATCTCCTCCTGGCTGAAAGCCTGACCTTCCGGCTCAGCGGCGACAGCCGACAGGCTCGCTGCTCCGAGCACACCCAATGAGGCACAGAAGGCCCGCAACAGAGAGAGAGCAGATGAAAAGAAACGGCGGGGCATCAGGCGCATATTGGTCTCCAGCAGGGTTGCGGTGTGCAACATCAGGACCTTGTTAGCGGCTAAGCCTTTACGTTGGATTAAATCATATCGCCAAAATGCAAAACGTTACTGCGAGGCGATTTGGCCGATGGGCATATCAGTGCGTACAGCGGCAAGGATCGGACCGGGGCCAGCGGGACTGATCGTTTGCAACAGCACGGCGGCACTTTCAGGCCCTTCGAGGTCCAGTGAGACGGCCAGAGGCTCCTGCCCGCTCCAATCGGCCAGCGGCCGCCATTCGGTGACGATATTGGTGTAATCTACCTCACGGCCTGCGTTCTCACCACGGGTGATCGAGACACGTTCATGCGGATCGAAACGCACGATTTGCAAACGCATATTGGGCGGCAAAGGCCCCATCGGCACGGCGGTGATCCTCAGCGTTTTGCCCGATTGCGCCGCGGAAAGCGCCACAGGTGCTGCCGTTTGGTCATGATGGCGCATGATCAGATCGGCCAAGCGCATGGGTTTGGCACCCACGAGGTGATCCGCGCCCTGCACGATGAGCTGCGGCGTGTAGATCGTGCGTTTGCCCGCGGCATGGGCATAGGCTTTCTGGCGCTTGGTAAATTCGGGCTTAGCGAAATGATCGCGCCAGCCGATGTAATCCCAGTAATCGACATGCAAGGAGAGCGGCAAAACGCCATCGCGCGTCGCGAGTTCGGACATCATCGCATCAGCGGGCGGACAGGAAGAACAGCCCTGAGAGGTGAATAATTCGACCACGATGAGGGGTTTGCTACCGGGCCTCTGGGCGTCTTGCGCAGCGCCCGGAGTGGCAAAGGGAAGCGCGACCGCCAAGGCCAAAGCACCGCCTCGCAGAAGGCGGGCGGGGGAAAAAGGTCTCATCGCTGCAAAAATCTGTCGCATGTCGGCTCCGTCGGTTGCGCAACAGATGTAAGCCGATTGCGCGTTTCAGGCCAATCAAGGAATTGCGAGATGCTGTTACAGGGCGTTGAACGTGCCGTGAGGGCCACAGGCGCATGCCCCATTTTGAACGCAAAAGGGCGACACCTCAGGTGCCGCCCCTTTTGAAGTCTCATCTCTGACGGATCAGAAATGCGCGGATTTCGCGGTTGCCGGAACTTGGAGCGGCGGTGCGAATTTGGTCAGGTCGATGCCTTCCACCGCGTGTTTGTACTCGTCGAGCGTCGGCGTACGACCGAGGATCGCGGAGAGCACCACGACGGGCGTCGAGGCCAACAGGCTTTCGCCTTTCTTCTCGGCACTGTCTTCCACAACGCGGCCCTGGAACAGACGGGTCGAGGTCGCCAGAACCGTGTCGCCTTTGGCGGCTTTTTCCTGGTTGCCCATGCAGAGGTTACAGCCCGGACGTTCGAGATAGAGCGTGTTCTCATACTCGGTGCGCGCGTTGGCTTTCGGGAAGAGATCGTCGAACTCGAAACCAGAGTACTTCTGAAGCACTTCCCAGTCGCCCTCTTCCTTCAACTCATCAATGATGTTGTAGGTCGGTGCAGCCACGACGAGCGGCGCTTTGAATTCGACCTTGCCGGTCTCTTTCTCGAGGTTCTTGAGCATCTGAGCGACGATTTTCATGTCGCCCTTGTGCACCATGCAGGAACCTACAAAGCCCAGATCGACCTTCTTCTCGGCACCGTAATAGGAAACCGGGCGGATGGTGTCGTGGGTGTAGCGCTTGGACACATCGGCGTTGTTCACGTCGGGGTCGGCGATCATCGGCTCGTCGATCAGATCGAGATCGACTTCAACTTCGGCGAAATAGGTCGCGCCCGCATCAGGCGTCAGCGCCGGTTTCGCGCCCGAAGAAATCTCAGCGATGCGCTTGTCGGCTTTGTCGATCAGACCCTGAAGCGTGCCCGCCTCATTCTCCATGCCTTTGTCGATCATCACCTGAATGCGGGATTTCGCCAGTTCCAGAGATCCGATCAGCGTGTCGTCGTTGGAGATACAGATGGAGGCCTTCGCCTTCATCTCAGCGGTCCAGTCGGTGAAGGTGAACGCTTGGTCCGCGAGAAGCGTGCCGATGTGCACTTCGATCACGCGGCCTTGGAAGACGTTGTCACCGCATTGCTTGAGCATCTGCGCTTGGGTCGCATGAACAACATCGCGGAAGTCCATGTAATCCTTCATTTCGCCTTTGAAGGTCACTTTTACGGACTCTGGGATCGGCATGGTTGCCTCACCGGTCGCCAGCGCCAAAGCCACGGTGCCGGAGTCGGCCCCAAAAGCCACGCCTTTGGACATCCGGGTGTGGCTATCGCCGCCCACGATGATGTCCCAATCATCCACGGTGATGTCGTTGAGCACCTTGTGAATCACGTCGGTCATCGCGTGGTAGTGATCTTTCGGGTCCCGCGCGGTGATCAGGCCGAATTTGTTCATGAAGGACATGAGTTTCGGGATGTTGGCCTGTGCCTTTTTGTCCCAAACAGAGGCCGTGTGACAGCCGGACTGATAGGCGCCATCGACGGAGGGCGAAATCACGGTCGCGGCCATGGCTTCAAGCTCTTGCGAGGTCATGAGACCCGTGGTGTCCTGAGAACCAACGATGTTGACCTTTACGCGCACGTCGGAGCCCGCCAAAAGCGGCTCTTTCGCCAGAACGCCCACGGCGTTGCGGTTGAAGATTTTCTCAACAGCGGTGAGGCCCTGCCCCTCTTTGGTGATCTCTTTCGACGGAGCAAACACCAGCGGCGCCTCGACACCGAGGGTTTCGGCGGCGATGGTCTGGAGCTTCTTGCCAAAGACGACGGCGTAGGAGCCACCGGCTTTCATGAACTCGACCTTTTGCGGCGTGAAGGCGGAGGAGACGTCAGCCAGCTCGGTGCCTTCGGCGTCAAAGAGTTTCTTCTCTTTGGTGTTGATGGTCAGAACCTTGCCGGTCTCGACAGAGTAAGTCTGTTCAAGGATCGGGTCGCCATTCTCGTCCAAAACCGGCTTGCCGTCGGCATCGACTTTCTTGACCCAGTTTTTCAGATCAAGCCCGATGCCGCCGGTCACGCCCACGGTGGTCAGGAAGATCGGCGAGATGCCGTTGGTGCCTGCCACGACCGGCGCGATGTTCACAAACGGCACATAGGGAGAGGCTTGCTTGCCGGTCCAGAGTGCCACGTTGTTCACGCCGGACATCCGCGACGATCCCACGCCCATGGTGCCTTTTTCCGCGATCAGCATGACGCGGGCATCGGGGTTGGCTTTTTGCAGCTCTTGAATTTCTGCTTGGGCCTCGGGCGTGATCATGCATTTGCCGTGCAGCTCACGGTCAGAGCGCGAGTGCGCCTGATTGCCCGGGGACAGAAGGTCGGTGGAAATATCACCTTCGGCGGCGATATAGGTGACGACTTTGATCTCTTCTTCAACCTCGGGCAGCTTGGTGAAGAACTCGGCCTTCGCGTAGCTCTCCAAGATCTCTTTCGCGACCGCATTGCCGGCCTCATAGGCGGCTTTCAAACGGTCGGTGTCGGCCTCATAGAGGAAGACCTGCGTCTTGAGCACATCGGCAGCTTTGGTGGCGAGACCCGCGTCATCGCCCAGTGCAATGTCCAAAAGCACCTCAACAGACGGCCCGCCCTTCATATGGGACAAAAGCTCAAAGGCGAAATCCGGGGTGATTTCAGCCACGGCAACCTCGCCCAGCGCGATCTTTTTGAGGAATTTCGCTTTCACCTCGGCGGCGGGCGTGGTGCCCGGCAGGGTGTTGTAGATGAAGAAGTTCAGCGCGTCTTTGCGATACTCGTTGCCCTCGTCTTCGATCAGGGAAATCAGCTCAGCAACCAACGCGCCATCGTCGATGGGCTTCGGGTGCAAGCCTTCGGTTTTGCGCGTTTCGATTTCGGTTAGGTAGTCGGTGTACAAGCTCATGACGGTCCCTACAATTGGTGTGCGAGTTGAGATGCGAGTTGGTGACAAAAACCCGAAAAATCGGGCCGCACAGACTTGCATTTCCCGACTCTCGAATTATTTGTATGCAAAAGTATACGAAGCGTTCCGCACATGCAAGATATGCGAGCGCTCACAGATCAAATCTCTTGTAGCGCCCTGCCATCGGCCCTGTCCATCGAAACAAACCTGTTGCACGCCCCTCTTGCATGCCGTGTCATGGACATGACGTCAGAATGCGCTAAGACTTGAGAGAGCCACGTCAGGTGCAACAGACCGTTGCGCCACGCAGTTTTAGTAAGACCCGGAGGCATCCCATGACTGTTGTTGTCGGTCAAGACACCGCAAAAACCCGCCGCACATTAGAAGTGAACGGCAAATCGCTCGCCTATTATTCCATCCCCGCCGCCGAAGAGGCCGGATTTGGGGCCTTCTCGAAACTCCCCGCCGCACTCAAGGTGGTGTTGGAGAACATGCTGCGGTTCGAGGATGGCGGCTTTTCCGTTTCCACCGATGACATCAAGGCGTTCGGCGAATGGGCCGAAAAAGGCGGTCAGAACCCGCGCGAAATCGCCTATCGCCCGGCCCGCGTGTTGATGCAGGATTTCACCGGCGTCCCCGCCGTCGTGGACCTCGCCGCCATGCGTGACGGGATCAAGGCCTTGGGTGGTGATGCCAAGAAAATCAACCCGCTGGTCCCCGTCGATCTCGTCATCGACCACTCGGTGATGATCGACGAATTCGGCAACCCGCGCGCCTTCCAAATGAACGTCGACCGCGAATATGAGCGCAATATGGAGCGCTATCAGTTCCTGAAATGGGGTCAGACCGCCTTTGAAAACTTCCGCGTCGTGCCGCCGGGCACCGGGATTTGTCACCAGGTGAACCTCGAATACCTCGCGCAGACCGTTTGGACCGACACGGACCCGGACGGCGTGGAAGTCGCCTACCCCGACACGCTCGTTGGCACCGACAGCCACACCACTATGGTCAATGGTGCCGCCGTTCTGGGCTGGGGCGTCGGAGGGATCGAGGCCGAAGCCGCCATGCTCGGCCAACCGATTTCGATGCTGATCCCCGAAGTCGTGGGCTTTAAACTCACCGGCGAGATGGTCGAAGGCACCACGGGGACCGATTTGGTGCTCAAAGTCGTCGAAATGCTGCGTGAACACGGCGTGGTCGGCAAATTCGTCGAATTCTACGGCGACGGTCTCGACAACCTGCCGCTCGCACAACGGGCGACGATTGCCAACATGGCGCCGGAATATGGCGCGACCTGCGGCTTCTTCCCGATTGACGCCGAAACGCTGCGCTATTTGGAGCAAACCGGCCGTGACAAGGACCGCATCGCGCTGGTCGAAGCCTATGCGAAAGAGAACGGCTTCTGGCGCGGGGCGGACTATGATCCGATCTATTCCTCGACGCTCGAACTGGACATGGGCACCATCGTTCCGGCGATCTCCGGCCCGAAACGCCCGCAGGACTATGTGGCGCTGACGCAGGCCGCCTCGGCCTTTGAGAAAGTCGTCGCCGATTACCGTGGCATCGACGTCTCTGACGCTGCCAAGGACATGCTCGAAGAGGGTCCGGCGGCCACGAAATCCGTCGACATCAACAAATCCCAAGCCGTCAAAGGTCAGGATTACGAGCTGCATGACGGCTCCGTCGTGATCGCCTCGATCACGTCCTGTACCAACACCTCGAACCCCTATGTTATGATCGGCGCTGGCCTCGTCGCCCGCAAAGCCCGCGCTTTGGGCCTCAACCGCAAGCCTTGGGTGAAAACCTCGCTCGCGCCCGGCTCTCAGGTGGTGACCGAATATTTGGAGGCCGCGGGCCTGCAAGAGGACCTCGACGCCGTGGGCTTCAACCTCGTGGGCTATGGCTGTACGACCTGTATCGGCAACTCCGGCCCCATCGCGCCCGAGCTGTCCGAGGCCATCGCCGAGGGCGACCTGATCGCCACGTCTGTTCTCTCTGGCAACCGCAACTTCGAGGGCCGGATTTCGCCGGACGTGCGCGCCAACTACCTCGCCTCCCCGCCGCTCGTGGTGGCCTATGCACTGGCGGGCGATATGAACATCGACCTGACCTCTGAGCCTTTGGGGCAGGACAAGGACGGCAATGACGTCTTCCTGAAAGACATCTGGCCGTCGAATGCCGAAATCGCGGAACTGGTTGAGAAAACCGTGACCCGCGCGGCGTTTCAGGCGAAATATGCCGATGTGTTCAAAGGCGACGAGAAATGGCAAGGCGTTGAGGTTTCGGGTGGCGAAACCTACGACTGGCCGCCGGAATCGACCTACATCCAGAACCCGCCGTACTTCCAAGGCATGGGGGCCGAGAAAGGCACGATCCAGAACATCGAAGGCGCGAAAGTCATGCTCATTCTGGGCGATATGGTCACCACCGACCACATCTCTCCGGCTGGCTCGTTCAAGGAATCGACCCCTGCGGGTCAATACCTCACCGAGCGCGGCGTGCCGGTGCGGGAGTTCAACTCCTACGGGTCGCGTCGTGGCAACCACGAGGTGATGATGCGCGGCACATTCGCCAACATCCGCATCAAGAACGAGATGCTGGACGGCGTCGAAGGCGGCTACACCAAAGGCCCGGATGGTGCGCAGACCTCCGTGTTCGAAGCCTCGATGGCCTACCAAGCGGCAGGCACGCCTCTGGTGGTCTTCGGCGGCGAACAATACGGTGCGGGCTCGTCGCGTGACTGGGCCGCGAAAGGCACCGCGCTTTTGGGCGTCAAAGCCGTGATCGCGGAAAGCTTTGAGCGTATCCACCGGTCGAACTTGGTGGGCATGGGCGTTGTTCCGTTCGAATTCACCGGCGGCGATACGCGCAAAACCTTGGGCCTCACGGGCGACGAGACGGTGACGATCTTGGGCCTCGACAGCGTCAAGCCTTTGGAAACATTGGAGTGTGACATCACTTTCGCGGACGGCACCAAGAAAACCATCAAAGTCAAATGCCGCATCGATACGGCGCCGGAGATCGAATACATCGAAAACGGCGGCGTGCTGCACTACGTGCTGCGGAACCTGGCGAAATCGTAAGCGAAAGCCTGATCGCACCTGTTGTGAGATGAGAAAGCCCCGCCAGACCGGCGGGGCTTTTGTTTTGAGTATTTGTGCAACAAAGGAAACGGGTTAGTCGATTTCCGGTGGGGCGAATTTCCAGTAGGTGTCGAAAAAGGCCGCCATTTGTGCGCGCAAGAGAGGCTAAGAAGCGGGAACAAGCCTTTGCATTTTCTCTTTGACCTGATCGGCCCACACCCGCTCTGCATCCCATTCAGCCACGCTGCGGTGACGACTGACGAGATATTCGAAAATATCACCGATTGAGCGAGCACGCCCATTTTCGATATGTCCCACAAGCACCCTCGCAACCTCTTCTGCCGGTAACCGCTCCAGAACGGGAATTCGCTCATAAGACAATGCGCCGTCCCGTGACCAAAAGTGCGCATCGAAAGCCTTCAGATCCTCTTTCAGTTCAGTCATGAGCTGTTCTGCAAAGGCTGCCTGGCTCTCGTCGAAAAGCGCAACCTGAGCCTGCTCCATCGCTTTGATAAGCTCGAACATGTCCGCTTTGGGATCAAAACCGTAGCCGCCAAAATAGAAGCTGCGGCCATGACGTTCCCAACCAAACATCTTGCCATACGCGGCCAAGGGTAACCCTCCTGAGGCTTTAAGTGCACCCACCCGCGCGTGCAACCGTTGCAGGAAATCCTGACGGCTTTCGGTGAGGCCACCACGTTCCTCAATGTGTAAAATCGTCTGAACGATGTGGAGATAGGGCCCCGGTTCGATGGGATCGGTTTCGAAAAGATACACGCGCGCCTCTTCGATCAGCGTCGGCAACGCCTGCCATGAGATATGCCGCCACTCGAAGAGGCGTTTCCATAGGGGATTTTCGTCTTGCTTTGTGAACTGTCCCGTCTGCCTCAAAATTCCATTTAGATTTTCTGACGCGATATGCCCCCTAACGAGAATAGCAACTCCAAGCTCAAGCGTCAGGACAGAACCGCCCAAATCAAAAATATCCGCACCAACGTGTCGTTTGTCCAGTATTTCCAATGCCGTGTCTTCGGGTTCATCCTGTCCTTCGACCTTAGCGGTTGCCTTTGCCCAATTGATCCGATCACGGTTCCGAACATCCTCCTCCGTAATCTCCCCCTTCCCCAGCGCCATGGCGAGCGCCAGGTAGGTGCGGGTGAAGCGCGCCATAGGTTCCTGCGCCTCGAAAAGCGCGTCTTCGATCTGATCCAAGACCTGCGCGCATTCCCGAAGCGCATTGCGCAAGAGGCGCAGGTTGTTGTGCTTGGCCTGTTCGAACACCTCTCGGATCAGATCGTGCTGGGCATCAAGGTAAGTCTGCCCCTTTCCATCCCCAATAAGTTCAATGAAACTCGGCAGCGCCTCGGCGAGGTTCGCTTCGACCCGTAGGGTCCGACCGATAAGCTTTTCCTTTTTCTCAAGAAACGCATCTTTCCACGGATGTTTCTCGGAGTTCACCAAGAGGATCACCCGCTTGTCCTCATGTTCGACGAAATCGTTGATCAGGCCAAACACAAGCTCCGGCTCCATGGCCGTGCGCTCCAGATCGTCAAAGATCAGCGTCTCAGGCAGCGCCTCCATCAGGCGTTCTTCGACGATATCGCGCGCGAGCGTGCCGATATTTCCCACATTGGCTAGTTTTCCGAAGGTATCGCCAAGCCGCGCGCCATTTTCAAAGACACCACTGCCCAGCTTGCCTTTCAACAGGGCGCGGCGAAATCCCGCCGCATCGGCCACGCTGTTCAGCGTCGCATATCGAACAGTCGGATCGGTTTTCACCTTGCAAACGTCTTCGATAAAATGCGTTTTCCCGCTGCCCCATGGCGCATCAATCAAAACCGCATATCCCGGCGCGCGCATTGCCAGTTAGTTTTCAAGCGCCCCCCGCGCTGCCACATTCAAATTCATAGTCTGATCCGTTGAAATTTTGACGTTGTTTAAAGACCTTATATCGCAAGGTGCCAAAAATCATTTGCAACTTGGCCCCGAAAAGAGGCTCATTTCCCAAAAGGAGAACGGCATGCGGTTTGGATTGGTTCTGACAGGTGGGATGATGCTCTGGGCACAGGGGGCGTTTGCGGAATATGGGACCTGCGTCGGGTTAAGCGCCAATCGACAACCGGTTGAGGTCATCGAGGCCTGCACCGCAGCACTTGAGACAGAGCTGTCGGACGATGAGCTGGCCGAAGCGCTGGCCGCCCGCGGGGTGGCATGGCGGCAGTTGGGGGAAAATGACAAATCTCTCCGAGACTTGCGCCGTGCGAAACATCTGGAACCCTCGCACAACACCCAGCGGATGCTGGCCTGGACCTGGCATGAGCTGGGTTATGACAAGACGGCGGAATGGCTTTACACGCGGGTGCTGAAAGAGGCGCCGACGATGCAGGGTTATCTGTCGCGCTGCGTGGTGCGCCAAGAGCTTGGCAAGGATGAATTGGCCGTGGAGGACTGTGGCGCGGCGATGGAGCTCGACAGTGAAAGCGAGGATGTGACCTATTTCTACGCCCGCGCTTTGAACATCGTGGAGCGCCCGCAAGACGCGCTTGTCGTGGCGGAGCGGGGTCTGGAATTTCACGCCAAAACCAGCGCGCGGCTTTATACACAAAAGGCGATTGCGCTGGTTGGACTGCGTCGGATCGATGAGGCTATGGCCACGGCTGAGGCCGCGCAAAAACGCTTTCCCCAGGATGACAGCCTCGCCAAGTTTCTGACGCTCTCAAAGGAGTGGTGATCAATCCGCAAGGCGGATCGGGCGCGCGTCCAAAGCAGCGGCTTGGTCCGGGGTCAGCGCCTCCGGCAACACGACCTGCGTGTGGATCGTAAACACAACGGCACGGGTTTCCGGCAGCCGCACAAGGCTTTGGCGTTCGACCCGGATATAACGCGACTCACGCGTGCCGTGGCGGTAGTCGCCCTCTGACCGCGGATCGCACAGATGCGCATCGGATCGCGAGGCCGTTCCCCGCATCAGCCCCCTGCTCACCTGCACGCCGTTCATCATCCGCTGCACCCGCGCGGCGAGATCGGCGGTGTAGGCCTCGATCGGTTGGTGAATGCGCAGCATCGGCTTCATGAATTTCTCTGGCAGCCGCCAGCCGGAGGGAAAACAGAGCACGCCGCCCGTCAGAACACTCTCCTCCGTCGCGCCGCTCGGGTCGGGCTGCATCAGGCAGATGTCGCATTGCAACAGCCGTCCCATCGTGTGCATCGGCCGGTCGCGATCCATCGGCACGGTGATGCCATCGGGACGCGTGATCTCTGTCTGCGTGACGACAAACCCTAGCCCCGGCAAAAGCCCCAGAAGCATGTCGAGCAATTCCAGAGCCGCCGGGCGCGCGCTGTCATCCAGCGCGATAATCTCCTCCGGCGTCGTGGCAATGAGATGATCGCGCAACGCCATCTGCGCCCCATAAGCCGTGTCCACCTCAAGCCAGTCATCCAGCTCAAAGGGGATCACCCCAGGAAGCCGCGCGGTGCGGGGATCGGCCCAGGGGGCAAAGCTCAGTTTTGTCTGTAGAATCGGCTCCATGACGGCATGCTGCACCGGATTTCCCGGCACCGGAAGGGACCAGATCCGCGCAACCTTGAGACCAGAATCCTAGCCTTTGAAGACCGTCTCAATCGGCGGTGCGCTCAGCACGAATTGATCCTCGGAGCCCACGTAATTGTCGCCATGCAGCCGCGCGATGGGCTGATACACTGCCGGGTTCACATAGCGCCCTTCGGCATCGAGACAGTCGCGCCGCACATGCATCTGCACCACCTCGCCGATCACCAAAACCCGGTTCGGCCAGTCGAGCAGGCGCTCGGTCTTGCACTCAAACACACAGGACGCGCCGGTGATGCGCGGCGCGGAAATCATCGTACAGGCCTCCGTCTCCACCCCCGCCAAAGCCAATTCATCGACACCCGTCGGCACCGCAAGACCGGCAATCAACATGGCGTCCGACAGCGCCTTATCGACCATGTGAATGGCGAACTCGCCGGTGCGGCGAATGTTGGCGGCGGTGTCTTTTTCCTGCTCCGGTTTCGACGCGATGCCCAGAACCAACAGCGGCGGCTCGGACGACATCACATTGAAAAAGCTCATCGGCGCGGCGTTGGCGCTGCCGTCCGGGTTCACCGTCGTCACAAGCGCTATGGGGCGCGGCCCGACGAAATTCGTCAGCAAACGATAGCGGTCGCGGGCGGGAAGCGTGGTGAAATCGAACTGCATCTCATGTCTCTCTGGCGTGGATGCCGCCAGAGAGACACAGGACGGGCAGAAAGTCCATCAGACGGGGACACGCCCCATGTCTTGAAGCGCCTTGGCATCAAAAATCGCCGTTTCTTTCATCACAGGCTCTGCCCCACAGCGCGCCACCCAGTCGCGGATCACGGGGACGTCCGGCGTCGCCTCTGGGAACCACAAAAACGGCGAGGCGATCAACAGATCGGCGGCGCTAAAGTGATCGCCCATGAGAAACTCACGCCCCTCACCAAGCCCTGCCACCAGATAGGCCACCGCTTCCGGCATACCCCTGAACGTGGCCGTCAGCGCCGGGTGCGACAGCCCGGCGATCTGATGCACATAGGCGGGTTCCAACACATTGCCGTACCAGAACAGCCAGCTCAAATAGGCGCCCCGCCCCGGCGCGCCGACAGCGGGCGCCAGATCGGATGGGAAACGGTCGGTCAGATAGAGCATGATCGCATTGCTTTCGCGGATCATCTCGCCGTCTTCCGTGACCAGAAGCGGCACTTTGCCTTCGGGATGCGGGTTGTTCGGATCGCGCGCGCCAGAGCCGTCCTGACGCGGAATATCGGTGAGGCGGATGTCCACTTCCGACATCGCGTCGAGCGCCATCAACAGCGTGACGATCCGCGAGCTGCGCGATTTGGGGGCGTGGTAAAGGGTGAGCATGATCTTTCCTCTCAGGACTTTGCAATTGAGGCGGACCATGGCAGGCTCCTGCTGTCAGAAACCGTCAGTAGGGCTTTGTCATATTCGGATCAAAAAGGAGGCCTCATGGCCAAGTCGGATCGCCTGTTTCGCCTCATGCATCTCATGCGCAGCCTGCGCCCGCCGGTGACGGCGACGCTCTTGGCAAAGGAGCTGGGCGTGTCACAACGCACGCTCTATCGCGACATCGAGGCGCTGCGCTGTGCCGGTGCGCGGATCGAGGGAGAGGCGGGATTTGGCTACACCTTGACCGAGGATTACGCCCTGCCGCCGCAAAGCCTGTCACAGTTGGAAATCGAGGCTCTGGTCTTGGGCCTCTCCGAGGTGCGCCTGCGCGGCGATCCGGCGCTGTCACAGGCCGCAAGCGATGCGCTGAGTAAGATCACCGCCAGTCTACCTGAGACGAAACGCGCACATATCGAACATTCCGTGGGGTTGGTGCATCGGTATCAGCCACAAAAACAGTACGAAGCCGACCTTTCCCTCATTCGCCAGGCCTGTTGGGACGAACGCGCGCTGCGCCTCGAATATTGTGATCGGAAGGGCCGAGAGAGCACCCGCACGATCTGGCCACTGGCTATTGTCTATCTCGATCAGGAGCTGATGCTGCTCGCCCATTGTCGTTTGCGCGGCGCTTTTCGGCAGTTTCTCGTGGGATCGATCCAGTCGCTCACCTTGGGCGACGAATCCTTCCGCCCGCGCCGTGTGCCGATGCTGCGCGACTATATGTCTGAGCTGCGCACACGCTACCAGATCTCCCCCGCCTGCGACGACGGGCGTCGGATCATGGCAGAAGAAGGTCTTACAACACAGACCTGACCGCTTCGGGCGGCCGGCCCAAAGCGACGCCCTTGTCGCTCTCCACAACCGGCCGTTCCATCAAACGCGGATGCACCGCGATGGCATCCAGAATGGCCTCCGGCTCGGAGTTTGCCGTCACGCCAAGCGCCTTGGCCTCATCTTCTTTTGCCCGCAGAAACGCGCTCGCAGGCAGGCCGGAACGCGTCACGAACTCCGCCAGTTTCTCGCGCGACACTGGCGTTTCGAGATAAAGCACGACCTCGGGCGTGATGCCTTCCGCCTCGATCAGCTTTAGCGTCTCGCGCGATTTGGAACAGCGGGGATTGTGGTAAATCGTTGTCATCTCAGGCACCTCTTCGTTGCGCCTAACCTGCGCCTTGGGCGACGCACAGACAACGAGAACAAAGGGGAAACATATTATTTCCCTCTCACGTTGCTCAAGGTGAGTTTTGGTTAACTATTGCCCTTTATCCCTAGAAGCATGAAACAGATCATGTCCCACATCCCGTTGCCGCAAAGCCCGCTCCCCCTGACGGAGCTGATGCTTCTTCTGCCCTTTTTCGCGCTTATGATCCTTGCCGGGTGATCGCAAAATTGCGGCGACTTTGCGGACAGGTAGAGCCGTTGAATCGCGCTCATGATCTTGTTGCACAGACTCCCTGTTGAAAGGACATCCCCCCGAGCGTAATGTCGCAGGGATTTTGCGATTAGGGAGGACAAAATGTCCGATAAAAAACAAGGCTTTGACACGATCCAGGTGCATGCGGGCACAGAACCGGACCCGGCGACCGGCGCGCGTCAGGTGCCGATTTACCAGACCACGGCCTATGTCTTCAAAGACGCGGCCCACGCCGCGCGGCTGTTCGGCCTCGAAGAGGTCGGCTACATCTATTCGCGTCTGACGAACCCGACCGTGGCCGCTTTGCAAAATCGCATGGCCGCCCTCGAAGGTGGGGCTGGTGCCGTGTGCTGCTCCTCTGGTCACGCGGCCCAAATCATGGCGCTTTTCCCGCTCATGGCGCCGGGCAAGAACATTGTCGCCTCGACCCGCCTGTATGGCGGCACGCTGACTCAATTCACCCAGACCTTCAAACGCTTTGGATGGTCCGCAAAATTCGTGGATTTCGACGATTTCGACGCCGTCCGTGCCGCGATCGACGAGAACACCCAAGCGATTTTCTGCGAAAGCCTCGCCAACCCGACGGGCGCGATCATGGACCTCGACGCGTTGGGCGAGATCGCCAACAAGGCGGGCATTCCGCTGATCGTCGACAACACCTCGGCGACGCCTTACCTGTGTAACCCGATCAACCATGGCGCCACTCTGGTGGTGCATTCCACGACGAAATATCTGACCGGCAATGGCACCGTGACCGGCGGCTGCATCGTTGACAGCGGCACCTTCGATTGGTCCGCCTCCGGCAAATTCCCGTCGCTCTCCGAACCCGAACCCGCCTATCATGGCCTTGATTTCCATGAAACTTTCGGCCCGCTCGCCTTTACCTTCCACGGCATCGCCGTGGGGCTGCGTGATCTCGGCATGACGCTGAACCCGCAGGCGGCGCATTACACCTTGATGGGGATCGAAACCCTGTCGCTGCGGATGCAGAAACATGTTCAGAACGCCCGCGAGATCGCGAATTGGCTCGAAGGCGATGATCGGATCGAGGCCGTGACCTACAGCGGCCTGCCCTCGTCGAGCTACTATGATCGCATGACCCGCATCTGCCCGCGCGGCGCCGGTGCGCTCTTCACCGTGGCGCTCAAAGGCGGCTATGACGCCTGTGTCGACACCGTTGCCAAGCTCAAGCTGTTCTCGCATGTGGCGAACCTTGGCGATACCCGCTCGCTGGTCATCCACCCGGCCTCCACGACCCATAGTCAGTTGACGCCGGAAGAACAGGTCAAGGCGGGCGCTGGCCCGAACATCCTGCGCTTGTCCATCGGGATCGAAGATGCCAACGACCTGATCGGCGATCTGGATCAGGCGCTGAGCTGATCCTTCGCAACGACAAAAACGCAAAACCCGCCGTGTTCGGCGGGTTTTCTTTTTGAATTTCAGACCGTCACATAGGCATTTCCGAACAGGTATAGGGAGCCGCAATAGCTGGAGAAGCAAAAAAATAATGCGCTTCCTAAGCGCTGATCCCAATCAGATAAAGCGCCAATAATGACGGCCGCGCCGAAATAAAACACCGGCAGCGTCGCAAGCCCTAGAAGAAAATATCCTGTTACACCGGAGAGAAGTAGGAAAACTGTCGCAATTCCACAGGTTACCGGTAAGCCAAACAGAGAGACGACCGGGGTGAACATCCACAAAAGTAAGGTCATGAGTAGGATTGGTTTGGTGAAAACGAAAAGATTTTTTTCGTGGAGCGCATAAGCACGCTTCGCATAGGCCGCGAATAACACGGTGCCGAACGCTGTCGGAATAGCGCACAACATAGCAATCGGTTTCTGCAAGAACATGCCCGGAGGCGCGAGTGGCGTAGGGATAAACAACACACAGGCAGCCAACAGAAAAGAGAGAACGCCACCATAGATAAAAATCTTTTGTTTGTTCATAAATTACTCAAACGATAATGCGTCCCTATGTGACGCGTATAAAATTATCGGCGCGACAGCCGCCATCCCAGCCAGATAAGGCCAAAAGCGATGAGCAAGGTGATCCAAAACGGCCAAAAGCCAAAGATCATCGTCCTGAACAACTCCGCAGAGCTATGCGAACAACCCGTCGTGTTCATGGCGCATCCCATGGAGATGAGCCAGAAATTGGCATAGCTGCCAAGCGGGATCAGCATCACGCCAAACACCATTAGGACACGACCAAGGCCCCGCCTCATTGCGCCGCTTTCTCAATCTCGGGTTTGATGTATTTTTCCATGATTTCAACCGTGATGGGGCCAGCAAACCGATAGGCGATATGACCTTCGGCATCGAGAACATAGGTCTCAGGCACACCGTAAAGGCCCCATTCAAGTGCTGTGCGTCCGGGTTCATCCTGAGCGACTGCGGTGAAAGGATCTCCAAGTTCATCCAGGAATTTCAAAGCATTCCCCGCCTCATCCTTATAGTTGACGCCATAGATCGTGACGCCCTCCTCGGCTAAGGTTTCGAGTTGCGGATGCTCGGCGCGACAGGGCGCACACCAGGACGCCCAGTAGTTCACCAATTTGACGCCGCCCGTGCGCAACATCTCATCCGAAAGCGGCGCCAATTCCCCCAAGGGCGTGACGGCCTCAATCGACGGCGCCGCGCGCCCGATCTGAGAGCTGGGCAATTGCTGCGCATCCTCGCGCCCCATGCCGAACATGAAAAGCCCGGCAAGACCCGCAAACACAAGAGGCGGCAGAGCAATCATCGGATTGAATTTAGCCATGATGTTTGCGCTCCTCAGCCGCTTTCAAAAGCCGTTTCACCTTGGCCGACCGGATCAGAGATCCCGCAATCAGCCCGGCCAAAAGCAAAAATGTCGCCCCATAGGCCAACAAAACGTCGCCCGCGTATTTCCCGAGATCAGGCATCTTTCACCCTTTCGCGCATCTCAAGCGCGTGCAACCGGCGCGCGCGGATTTCCGTCCGGGTGCGCAGGAGCACCAGCGAGACAAACAGCAAAATGAACCCCGCAATCGCCACGAGCGCAGGATACCAATAGACGTCGGCGACGTTTTCCTCGGCGTCGAGCGACAGGGAGGCACCTTGGTGAAGCCCTTGATTCCAAAAGAGAACCGCATAACGCGAAAGCAGTGCGAAGACGGAGCCGACAAGGCAGAGCACAGAGGTCAGATCTGCCGCGGTGTCCGGGTTATCGATCGCCTCCCAAAGCGCCATATAGCCGATGTAGAACAGCAAAAGGATCAGAAACGAGGTCAGCCGCGGGTCCCATTCCCAATAGGTCCCCCACATCGGTTTGCCCCAGACCGCGCCGGTGATCAGCGCAATCAGCGTCATCGTCATGCCAATCGCGGCGGCGGATTTCGCCGCCAAAGCCGAGACATGGTGCCGCCGCACGATCCAGATGAGAGAGGCCACCAACATCATCGCCCAGATGTTGATCGCCATCATCGCACTTGGCACGTGGATGTAGAAAATCTTGACGGTTGCGCCTTGGCGATAGTCATCGGGCGTGAAGAAAAAGCCCCAAACGAGGCCACTTACGAAAATCACGGCGGCCAGCACCGAAATCACGGGTAAGGCCCGGTCGGTCCAGCGCATGAATTTGCGCGGGTTTGCCCATTCCCAAAAGGCATTCCAATTGATGGCCATTCTCGCTCTCTCCCCAATGGTCCGCACCAGACTATGCGCTCGCACGGATGATCTCAACTCACCTTAAAGCGACCCGAATGGCTGCCGCTGCGGCAAAGGGCAGCAAGGCGATGGCCCCCAATGTGATCCCCGCCTGCATCGCCAAAGGCGTGGCGACCAAAAAGCCGCCTGCCCCACGCCGCACGACTTCGGCGCCGAAAATCAGCGTCGGAATGTAAAGCGGCAGGACCAGAAGGCTCATCAACAGCCCGCCGCGTTTCAGCCCCACGGTCAGCGCCGCCCCGAAAGAGCCGATGAAGGACAGCGCAGGCGTGCCAATGAGCAGCGTCACGATCAGCCAGCGATAGGCCGCGCTGTCGAGATGCAAAAGGAACCCAAGCGCAGGCGCCGCGATCACCAGAGGCAGGCCGGTGGTGATCCAATGCGCCAGAGCCTTCATCGCGACCACGCCCTCCAATGGGATCGGCGCGGTGGCCAAAAGATCGAGCGAGCCATCCTCGAAATCCAGCGCAAAAATCCGGTCCAGAGACAAAAGGCAGGCCAGCAAAGCGCCGACCCAGAGGATGCCCGACGCAATCGCGCTCAGCATCTCGCCATCGGGGCCCACGCCAAAGGGCACCAGCGTCACAAGGATTAGGAAAAAACCAAGGCCCAGCCCGAAACCGCCGCCAGACCGGAACGCCAGAGTGATGTCGCGCCACAACAGCCGTATCATAGGAAGGCCTCATCGAAATCGTCGCGGACCACATCCATGCGGGCCTTGAAGGGCGTCACATCAAAAACGGTTTCCTCGAAACCGAGATCAATGTGGGTCGCGATCACCGCCGCGCCGCCTGCCGCGACATGGGCTTTGACCGCAGAGGCAAAGAGCGCCACGGAGGCCGCATCCAATGACACCGTCGGCTCGTCCAGCACCCAGATCGGGCGCCCGGTCACCATCAGCCGCGCCAACCCCAACCGCCGCTTTTGCCCCGCAGAAAGATTGCCCGCCGGACGGTCGCGCAGAGCATCGAGATTGAAATGCAGGATCGCAGGCTCAATGTCATGACCGCCGTAGACCCCGGCCCAAAAGCCAAGGTTCTCCGCCACACTCAAGGTCGCTTTCAACCCATCCGCATGGGCCGCATAGGCCACGCTCTCGGGCTCGGCCGCCACCTCACCCGCATAGGGCGGCTGCAACCCCGAGAGCGTGCGCAAAAGCGTGGTCTTGCCAGAGCCATTCGGACCACGCAGCACCAACACCTCGCCTGCGGAGACGGCAAAGCTCAGGCCTTCCAGCACCGGCATCCCGCCCCGTGAGACGGTCAGATCTTTTACGGAAATCAAACTCATGCGGCCCTGTTTACAGCGATTCTAAAATTTTCATCTGACTTGTATCAAGCCCTAGACAAAACATGGATCAAACAGGCAGCAATGCGACGGCCACCCGCCGCCCTTCTGAAGCCAGCACATTATAGGTGCGCGCCGCCGTCGGCGTCGCCATAGGCTCCAAACCGATCTCTGCCGCGTCCAGTGCTTCGCGGAAACTTTGCGGCAGATGGGTCATCTCCGGCCCCGTGCCCACCACGATGAAATCGATCCGCCCACGCAGCTCAATGAGAGAGGCCGTGTCGGCATAGCCGCCCCAAGGCACCACCATGTTGCCACAGACCAGCATCGCGCCCTGATAGACCTTGCCGTCGATGCGAAACATGTTCGGACCATAGCCATCAACCGGCACAGCATCCTCGAACGGCATTTCATTGAATTGCATGGTTGTCTCCTTGATAAAAAGGCCCGCGACGCGCGCGAGCCTTTCCTTTGTGCTTAAAATACTCGACCCCGCGCGTCAAACCGCGCTGCCGTCGGTTTGGATGCCTTTGGCCGGTTCTTTCTTGTCCCAATCCCGCTTGACGCCCAGCCACAACAGGATGTTGGAGGCGACAAAGACCGACGACCAGGTGCCGACCACGACGCCCAAGGTCATCGCAAAGACAAAGCCCCGGATCACGTCGCCGCCCAGCACCAACAATGCGATCAAGGCGATCAAAGTGGTGCCAGAGGTCATCACCGTCCGCGACAGGGTCTCGTTGATCGACATGTTCAACACGCCCGCGAGGTCCATCTTTTTGTAGCGGCGCAGGTTCTCACGCACCCGGTCGAACACGACCACAGTGTCGTTGAGCGAATAACCGACGATGGTCAACAAAGCCGCAATGATCGTGAGATCGAACTGGATGCCAAAGAGCGCGAAGATGCCGATGGTGATTGCCACGTCATGCACCAGCGCCACCACGGCGCCCACGGCGAATTGCCATTCGAACCGCAGCCAGATGTAGAACAGCACGGCGGCGATGGCGGCGGCCACGGCCTCGACCGCGGTCCAGATCAGCTCGCCCGAGACCTTCGGCCCGACGGATTCGACGGAGGGGAAGGTGATCGACGGATCGACGGTTTTGAGCGCGTCTTCGACCAGTTGGATGGTCTCCGGCGTGATCGCTTCGACCTCGTCCTGAGCCTGAATGCGGACCATGGCGACGTGTTGGTTTTCATCGAAATTCGGATCGAAGACTTCGGTGATCGAAATGTCGCCAAGCCCCAGATCGGTCATCGCCGCACGGTAATCCCCCACATCAACAGCGGATTCGGATTGTGTCCGAATGGTCGTGCCGCCTTTGAAGTCGATGCCGAAATTGAGGCCGATGGCGAGGAAAGCGGCCAGTGCAGCGGCGACCATCACGGCGGAGAAGCCAAAGGTCAGCTTCGCCTGTTTGAAGAAATTGATCGCGGTCTCGGCAGGCACCAGACTGACGCCGGAGAGTTTCCAACCCTTGCGGTTCTTGCGGCCATACCAAGCGACGACCATCGCGCGGGTCACGTAGATCGCGGTGAAGACCGAGGTGATCAGACCCAGCGCCAGCGTCACGGCAAAGCCTTTGACCGGGCCGGAC
The DNA here is from genome assembly GCF_048270365.1 of Celeribacter sp. Lineage (NCBI taxonomy): Bacteria > Pseudomonadati > Pseudomonadota > Alphaproteobacteria > Rhodobacterales > Roseobacteraceae > Celeribacter > Celeribacter sp. Next base: position 12,362 of record NZ_JBLWTA010000020.1, on the reverse strand, counting down.
CCCATGACAAAGAGGATCGCGGCGGTGATGAAGGTGGTGATGTTGGCGTCGATGATGGCAGACAGCGCCTTTTCATAGCCAAGCTCGATCGCGCGGCCCGTCGATTTCGAGTTCTTCAACTCTTCGCGGATGCGCTCGAAAATCAGCACGTTGGCATCGACCGCCATCCCGACCGTGAGCACGATCCCGGCGATCCCCGGCAGGGTCAGCGTCGCCCCGATAGAGGACAGCAGCCCGAACAACAGCCCGACGTTGATGATGAGCGCGATATTCGCAAACATCCCGAAGAGCCCGTAACACGCGCCCATAAAGATCAGCACAGCGGCAAAGGCCACCATGGTGGCGACACGACCGGCCTCGATGCTGTCGGCGCCAAGCTCCGGCCCGATGGTCCGCTCTTCGAGGAAGTTGATCTTGGCGGGCAGTGCCCCTGCGCGCAAAAGCACCGAAAGTTCGGTCGATTCCTCAACAGTGAACGAGCCGGTGATCTGGCCGGACCCGCCCCGGATCGGGTCCTCGATGCGCGGCGCGGAGATCACTTCATTGTCGAGAACAATGGCAAACAGCGCCCCGACATTGGCGGCGGTGTAATCGCCAAATTTGCGCGCGCCGGTCGGGTTGAATCGGAAAGTCACAGAAGGACGCCCGTTTTGGTCAAAGGCCGGCTGGCTGTCGGTCAACTCGTCGCCCGAGACCACGGCGGCCTGTTCCAAAATGTAGTAGATGCCCGGTTCGTTGATCGAGGGCGCGAGGAAATTGCGTGCGCCCGGCGCTTCGTCCGGGTTCGTGGTACGCCCCACGACCGGGTTGAAGGTCAGCTTTGCGGTGGTGCCGATCAGATCTTTCAACTCAGCGGCGGACCCAATGCCCGGCACCTGAATGAGAATGCGGTCCTCGCCCTGACGCTGAATCGTCGGTTCGCGGGTGCCGACCTCGTCGACCCGGCGGCGAATGATCTCAAGAGATTGCTGCATGGTGCGGTCGTCCGTGGCGGCTTTTTCAGCCTCCGAGAGCTGCACCGTGATGATGTCCCCCGTGGCGGAAACCGCGATGTCGCGTTCGCCCGCAGCGGTCAGCGAGACCACCGGCGTGCCCAGAGCGCGCACGGTCGCAAGCGCCGTTTCCATACCGGAGGATTCGGAAATCCGCACGCGAAGCTGGCCAGCGGGGGCATCGAGACGGCGGATCGTGCCGACCGTGTCGCGTTCGTCCCGCAGCGCGTCACGCACCTCCGGCCAATAGGCATCCATGCGCGCGGCATAGACCTCGGACACCGCGACCTCGCCCAAAAGATGCGCGCCTCCGCGCAAATCGAGGCCCAGATTGACCAAATTCGACGGCAAAACCGACGGCCAGGCATCCCGCGCGGCGGCGCGCTCGGGCGTCTCACCCGCTCTCTCGATGGCGACAACCGCATCGTTGTGGCTTTCGACCCGCGGGTAGAAGGCGTTGGGGAGCGCGGCCAGAAGGCCAAGGGCGACGAGGCCCCAAATCACGATCCGTTTCCAGAGAGGCATTTGCAACATGGGAAGGTCCTGAGACGTCTTTGAATGGGAAAGGCCCGCTGATGCGCGGGCCTTGGAAGCGTTTTAAAACTGGGACTTAGGCGCCAGCGGCAGGTTCGGTTTTCGACACCACATTGGCGAGCGTCGCCTTCTGGACCTTGACCTTGACGCCGTCGGCGATCTCGACCTCGACAAAACCGTCTTCGCGCACTTTGACGACCTTGCCCATGATGCCACCGGCGGTCACGACCTCGTCACCGCGACGCACGGCTTCGATCATCGCTTTGTGCTGTTTCATCTTCTTTTGCTGCGGGCGGATCATGAGGAAATACATGATCGCGAAGATCAGGATCAGCGGCGCGAACTGCATGATCGGGTTGGCGGCGGCGCCACCTGCGGCCTGCGCATAAGCGGGGGTCACGAACATCTGTTGGTCCTTTGTCTCTAGGTATCTCTGAGCGGGCTTTTCACCCATGAAAGTCGCCGCGCACCCTATAGCGGGGCTTTCCCCTTGTCCAGCAAGGGGCGTAGGGTTTCACGACCCTGTTAGCGGATTACAAAAACCGCCCGCCCTGCTCAATCACTTCGATCTTGTAGCCGTCCGGGTCGGTGATGAAAAAGAACTTCGCCACACGAGTGCCAGCCGGCGCGAAATCGACGATCTTGCCGGGATTGAGACCAGCCTTGTCCATCCGCGCGTGCTCGGCCTCCAAGTCCTCGACCGACACCGCGAAATGCCCGTAGCCATTGCCGAGGTCATAGGGCTCTGAGGTGCCTTTGTTGACGGTCAACTCCAGCTCGAACTCGGAAAGCGGGTTCGACATGTAGATCAGCGCGAAGTCCGGAAAGTCGAGTTTCTCCGCGATCGTCAGCCCAAACGCCGCCTCATAAAACGCAACAGACCGCGCCTCATCGAGAACGCGAATACAGGAGTGAATGGCTTTGGCGGGCATGGTGGGTCCTTTGGGCTTGGTGGTTTGGGCTTGGCGGAACGCGGGGTTGTGGGGGATATAGGGAGCGTGAAGTGATTTTCACAGGGCTTTGACCGAGAGATTTGATGACTGACTTTGCGACGCGATTGAATGACTTCCTCTTTGACCAACTGACCATCGGCTTCGCTGCGTTCGTCGGGCTGTGTTTGCTCTTCGTAGGGGTGATGAACCAGATTGAGCCCGGACGGCACAAGCCGTTGCGCTTTTCCAAAACAGGTTGGCTGAATGCCTTAGGCTGGTTCACTGTGTTTTTCAGCCCTGTGCTCGTGCTGCTCTTTTTATCCGTCCTTGCCATGCTTGCTCAGGTGGGTTGGAAAATTCTTTCCGGCGACACGATGCAAGGAGAAGCAGACAATCTACGCTGGTATGTCTTGTCCTTCGTTGGCCTGCTCACTGCGCTCGGTGGGATTATTGGGACACCGCTGGCTCTTATTCGAGTTTGGACGACGGAACGGCAGACAAAGACGGCGGAGCAGAATTATATTGCAGAAGTATTGACCAAAGCTGCAGAAAACCTTGGGGCAGAGAAGGTACTAAAGCAGACAGGAGATAATGGAGAACAAGTCGAAACGGTTTCTCCAGCACTTGAAGTTCGTTCCTTAGGGCTACTGGCACTTGAACGTATTGCTCGAGAAAACTTAGGGTATCACGTTCAAGTCATGGAGGTTATCGCCTCTTACATCAGGAACAATTCGGTTTCAGGCGAAGCAATCCATACCGATTGGGACAAAGAAACGACAACTTTTTTAAGAGAAGACATTGAGACGGCACTTAAGATTTTCGAACGTCGTACAACGCAGCAACTACAAATTGAAACAGAGCAAAATTTCGTTCCTTCTTTAGTCAGAGCGACTTTCAACAATCGAACCTTAGGAAATCTATCCCTATTTAATATCGATCTATCTGGTTGTTCGTTTGAAGAATGTGACATCACAAATGTCATATTCCCAGATGCTGTAAAGATGAGAGGTTTGTCACTCCGAGGATCCCGAATTTACAATTCGGACCTATCTGCTCTCACTGAAACATCGATTGATCTTTCAGAGGCAGAAATCAACCAATGCACACTTCCTGAAAATATATTCGATGAAGATTCAATGGGCTGGGAAAAAACGGAATTCTATAGATGCCACTTTCCAAACTTTGCAAGCACAGCATCTCTTGGAGAGAACCTTTTCAACAATTGTCAATTTAGCAATGAAGTCTTCAGCCATGCCACCCCGTATATGAGTAGACACTGCGCGTTCAACAGGTGTGACTTAGTTAGCTCAGGTATTACTCAAGAGCATTTGGAAAAAACATTCGGAACTAAATCCTGCCAGCTCCCAAATGGCCTCAAACATCCAGAACATTGGCAACCTCGCCAAAGACGATTTCGGACTCGGTGGGAACAATGGAAAAGTAAAAACTAATCCCCCTTCCCTCCTTTCGCCCCCTGTTGCATAACCTCGCCCAAACCCAACCAACCCCCGAGGACCCAACCGATGCATGACATCAAGGCCATTCGCGAAAACCCCGAAGCTTTCGACGCCGCCATGGCGCGCAGAGGGTTGTCTGGCGTGTCTTCCGAAGTCCTCGCGCTCGACGCCGACCGCCGGGCCAAAATCGCCGCCGCCGAAGAGGCCAAGGCCGAACAGAACAAAGCCTCCAAAGAGGTGGGTGCCGCCAAGGCGAAAGGTGACGAGGCCGAGTTCGAGCGCCTGCGCGCGCTTGTGGCCGAGAAAAAGGCCGAAATTGCCCGTTTGAACGACGAAGCCAAGGCCGAGGACGAGCGTCTGCGCGACATCCTCATGGGCCTGCCCAACATCATGGCCGCCGACGTGCCGGATGGCGCGGACGAGGACGACAACGTCGAAATTCACCGCTGGGGCACGCCCGCAACGTTCGATTTCGCGCCGAAAGAGCATTACGAAATCGACGGCGTCAAAGCCGGGATGGACTTTGAGACGGCGGCGAAACTCTCCGGCGCGCGCTTTGTCCTGCTCTCCGGCGCCGTGGCCCGCCTCCACCGCGCGCTGGCGCAGTTCATGATCGACACCCATGTCGACAACCACGGACTGACCGAAACCATGACCCCGGTGCTGGTGCGCGAAGAGATGCTCTACGGCACAGGGCAATTGCCGAAATTCGGCGAGGACAGCTATAAGACCACCGACGGCTGGTGGCTCATTCCGACCGCCGAAGTGACGCTGACCAACATCGTGAACAACGTCACGGTGGACGAGGACTACCTGCCGCGCCGCTATGTTGCCGACACGCAGTGTTTCCGGTCTGAGGCCGGATCCGCAGGCCGCGACACCTCCGGCATGCTGCGTCAGCACCAGTTCGAAAAGGTCGAGATGGTCTCCATCACCCGACCCGACGAGTCTGAGGCGGAACATATCCGCATGACCACGCAAGCGCAGAACATCCTGGAGGCGCTCGGCCTGCCCTACCGCACCGTAAAACTCTGCTCCGGCGACATCGGCTTTGGCGCCGTGCGCACCCATGACATCGAGGTCTGGCTGCCCGGTCAGGACAAGTACCGCGAGATCTCCTCGGTCTCGACCTGTGGCGATTTCCAAGCGCGCCGCATGAACGCGCGTTTCAAACCCAAAGACGGCGGCAAACCGGAATTCCTCCACACGCTGAACGGTTCGGGCCTCGCGGTCGGCCGCACACTCATCGCCGTGCTGGAAAACGGCCAGAACGCCGACGGCTCCGTCACCCTGCCCGAGGCCCTGTCGCCCTACCTGCGCGGCAAGCTGACACTGACGGCCGAAGGCCAACTCGCCTGAACCTCCTCTGCTGCGACAAATACTCAAACAAACGGCGCCCTTTACGGCGCCGTTTTTCGTTCTAGATCAACCCTATGACCAACACACGCATGATCGCCCTTATCCACCTCTTAGCCGCTCTGGCCTTTGCCATTGCCGGACCGCTTCTGGCGCCCGATTTCCGGGGCTACGACCCCGCCGATTTCCCGATCCCTCAAGGCGATGCGCCCGTGGGACCTGCGGGATATGCGTTCTCGATCTGGGGTGTGATTTATCTTTGGCTCATCATCTCCGCCGCTGTGGGTCTCAAACGCCACGACGCCCCCGACTGGGCGCCGATGCGCGGACCTTTGATCATCGCGCTCCTCATAGGCACACCGTGGCTGAGCGTCGCCGTCGCCAGCCCAATCCTTGCCACCGTGATGATCTTTGCCATGCTGGCCTTTGCGCTCAAAGCCATGAGCCGCGCCCCTGTGCTTGACCCGTGGCTCGCCCGCGCACCCAATGCGCTTCTCGCGGGCTGGCTAACGGCGGCGTCCTTTGCCTCTTTGGGCTATGTCGGCGCGGGCTATGGCATCGTTTTCGGCGCGGTCGGATGGGCCTACATCTGCCTCATCGGCGCGCTTGCGGTGGCCTATGCGGGCACGCGCCTGCGCCCCGACGCGCCGCTTTACCCGCTGGGCACGGCTTGGGCTTTGATCGCCATCGTGGTGAAAAACTGGGGCTCGGAATGGGGTGTTGCGGGGCTGGCTGCGCTCGGTGCAATCCTACTTTTGTGTTTAAGTTTCAACACCTTAACACGAAATCATCACCTCACTTAATTTACGCCTCGAACAACCGATGTGCTTAAAATGACTTTTGAAAATTGAAGATTTCGGCATAAAATCTTAGCGATTTCCTTTAAGTCATCTTATTCCACATGCCCAAATCACTCACTGAAATTCTTAATAAATTAAAATCATGCCTCACCGGGGTTGTGATCGTGTTGGTCGTCATACCGGTTCTTCTACTCTTGTTCTTCGCCATGCATTCTTTGGCATATGGCGTTTTCAAACTTTTGCACCCTAACACGGCGACCAGCTACACAACGCCAGGCCATTTCTTTGCGCTGACCTGGATCTTAACTTTGTTGGCGGCCATCTTTATCATCTGGTTCGTCTCGCTCCTGCGCGACCTCGGCCCCCTTCTCAAAAAAAAACGTACCAAATATGTAAAAACAAAAATCTCGGAGGTCAGGCGAGGACTGATCACGAGTGCATCCTTTGGCGTGTTTCTCCTCATGCTGTCCCTCTGGTGCCTTATCCCTGCAACGCGCATTTCAATAACAAGCATCACACATGTCGGAGCATTCGGGCAGCGCAGCATATACCAAATGTCGAACATAACAGAGGTAGCATTTGAGTATCAAAGAGGCACACGATCAAGCATTCAATCCGCTCGCATCCATTTTACAAATGGTGATGACATCAGGCCTCAGCTCTCTACACGCGCGCTCGCTCTGATTGTATTTCTTGCGCCAAATAACATCACATGTACGGCAAATAGTGACTTTCTGTACAGCGGCCTTCTTTCCGACACACCACGCGAAAAACTCGCAGCCCTGCTGAGGCCGAACGCGGCGCATATCCCATCGGGCTGCCAATGGATTATAGACCCGAGGCTAGATATTCCCCGAAATGACCGAAGGTCATAACTGAGAGTTCAAAGCCCTCCGCGCCACACGTGTCACGTCCTGTGACAGCTCCCGCGTGGTCGTCAAAAGATCGTCGAGGCTCATCCAATCCACATCCGCCGCATCGTCAGCGGCCACGGGTTCGCCAGACACGTAGTCGCAGCGCACCGCCATGAGCAGAAAGTGGTAGGCCCCCGCCTCGATCAATTCGACGTGGTCGATCACCGCACCCGCAGTCGCCACCACGCCGGTCTCCTCATGAAGCTCGCGCACCGCCGCCTCGGTCAAAATCTCGCCGAATTCCACATGTCCGCCGGGAAAGCCCCATGATCCGCGCGCAGGCGCTTTGCCGCGCTGGACCATGAGGAATTTTCCATCGCGTTCGCAGACTGCAAGCACCGCGAGCTTTGGCGTTCCTATCGTCGGGGCTGTCATTCCGCCGCCTTCCGACTGGCCGCTTTCTCCAGCATCGGTTTGAGGTAGCGCCCGGTGTGAGACGCCGCGACCTCGGCCACCTTTTCGGGCGTGCCGGTGGCGACGATCTGGCCGCCGCCGTCCCCGCCCTCGGGGCCGATGTCTATGATATGGTCGGCGGTTTTGATCACATCGAGATTGTGCTCGATCACGATCATCGAATTGCCCTGATCGACCAGCTCGTGCAGCACCTCCAAGAGCTTCTTCACATCCTCGAAATGCAGCCCCGTGGTTGGCTCATCGAGGATATAAAGCGTCCGCCCAGTAGAGCGTTTCGCCAGCTCTTTCGACAGCTTCACCCGCTGCGCCTCACCGCCCGAAAGCGTCGTCGCCTGTTGCCCGACCTTGATGTAGCCAAGCCCCACGCGCATCAGCGCATCCATCTTTTCACGGATCGAAGGCACCGCCTTGAAGAACTCCTGCGCATCTTCGACCGTCATATCAAGAACGTCGGCTATGCTTTTGCCTTTAAACTGAATTTCCAGAGTTTCGCGATTGTAACGCTTGCCCTTACAGGTCTCGCATTCCACGTAAACATCAGGCAGGAAATGCATCTCGATCTTAATCACACCGTCGCCCTGACAGGCCTCGCACCGCCCGCCTTTGACGTTGAAACTAAACCGGCCCGGTTTGTACCCGCGCGCTTTCGATTCCGGCAGACCGGCGAACCAGTCACGGATCGGGGTGAAGGCGCCCGTATAGGTCGCCGGGTTCGAGCGCGGGGTGCGGCCGATGGGGCGTTGGTCGATGTCGATCACCTTGTCGAGATGCTCAAATCCTTTGATGGTTTCGCAGGGCGCAGGCGTCTCCCGCGCACCGTTCAGACGGGTCGCGGCGGTCTTATAAAGTGTCTCAATGGTGAGCGTCGATTTGCCCCCGCCCGACACGCCGGAGACACAGACGAATTTGCCCAGAGGGAAGTCGGCAGTGACCTCTTTGAGGTTGTTGCCAGTCGCTTTCACGACGGTGAGTTTCTTGCCATTGCCCTTACGGCGCGCGGTCGGCACGGCGATCTCGCGCGTGCCCGAAAGGTATTGCCCTGTGAGGGAGGCGGCGTCCCCTTCGATCTCTTGCGGCGTGCCTTTGGCGACCACCTGACCGCCATGCACCCCCGCCCCCGGCCCCATGTCAAAGACGTAATCCGCCTCGCGGATCATGTCCTCGTCATGCTCGACCACGATCACCGTGTTGCCCTGATCGCGCAGGTTCTTGAGCGTGCCGATCAACCGATCGTTGTCGCGCTGGTGCAGGCCGATGGAAGGTTCGTCCAGCACGTAAAGCACGCCCTGAAGACCGGAGCCGATTTGGGACGCCAGACGAATCCGCTGGCTCTCGCCGCCCGACAGCGTGCCGGCGTTGCGGCTCATCGTGAGGTATTCGAGACCGACGTTGTTCAAAAAGCCCAAGCGCTCACGGATTTCCTTGACGATGGCCCGCGCGATTTCCTGTTTCTGCGGGCTGAGCGTTTCCATCACGCCGTCGATCCAGAGGAAGGCCTCCTTGATGGATTTCTCCACCACCTGCCCGACGTGATGCTGGTCGATCTTGACCGCCAGAGCCTCTTCGCGCAGGCGATAGCCGCCGCAATGGCCACAAGGCCGGTTGTTTTGATAGCGTTCGAATTCCTCGCGCACCCAGTTGCTATCGGTTTCGCGATAGCGCCGCTCCATATTGGGGATCACCCCCTCAAAGCTGCGCTCGATCTCATAGACCCGCCCGCCGTCGTCATAGCGAAATTTGATCTCCTCCTCGCCGGAGCCATAGAGGAACATGTTCTGCACCTTGGCGGGCAGGTTTTTCCACGGCGTCGAGGGTTTGAACCCGTAATGTTTCGCAAGCGCTTCAATGGTTTGCAGGAAATAGGGCGTCTTGCCCTTGCGCCAGGGTGCAATCGCCCCGTCCGCCACTTTCAACGCCGCATCGGGCACCACGAGGCGCTCGTCAAAGAACAGCTCAACGCCAAGCCCATCGCAATGCGGACAGGCCCCGAAGGGCGCGTTAAAGGAAAACAGCCGCGGTTCAATTTCAGGGATCGTGAACCCAGACTCCGGACAGGCGAAATTTTCGGAGAACGTGATACGCTCTGGGTCGCCCTCTTTCGGCGCGGTTTCCAAAATGGCGATGCCGTCGGCCAGATCCAGCGCGGTCCTCAGAGAGTCCGCCAGTCGCGTTTCCAAGCCCTCTCGCACCACGATCCGGTCCACCACCACGTCGATATTGTGGCGGAATTTCTTGTCCAACGTGGGCGGCTCGTCGAGGTCATAGAACTCCCCGTCGACCTTTACGCGCTGAAAGCCCTGCTTTCTAAGCTCCAGAAATTCCTTGCGATATTCGCCTTTTCGGTCACGTACGATGGGCGCCAAGAGGTATCCGCGCGTGCCCTCTTCCATCCGCATGGTGATGTCCACCATGTCTTGCACCTGCTGCGCTTCAATCGGCTCGCCGGTCGTGGGGCTATAGGGCGTGCCCGCGCGGGCAAACAGCAAACGCAGGTAGTCGTAAATCTCCGTCACCGTGCCGACGGTCGAGCGCGGGTTCTTCGACGTGGTCTTTTGCTCGATGGAGATCGCCGGGCTGAGACCGGAAATGTGATCCACATCCGGCTTGCCCATCATGTCGAGAAACTGCCGCGCATAGGCCGAGAGACTTTCGACATAGCGCCGCTGCCCCTCCGCATAAATCGTATCAAAGGCCAGCGAGGATTTGCCCGAGCCGGACAGCCCGGTGATCACCACCAACTCGTCGCGCGGGATGTCCACATCCACGCCTTTGAGATTGTGTTCGCGCGCACCGCGCACTTCGATCGATTTCAACTCGGCCATCGGGCACCCCACTCGGTTTCTGCCCTCATATCTAGTGGAGAGCTTGCGCCGTTCCAACAGGAAATTGAGAACATAACAAGAACTGTCATGCAGATCGCCCCTTTTTTCACCGATCTCACTTATAGGACAGCGCGCCTGCCCCATCTGGGTGATTTGGTCACAGACGCGTCCCTCATTGCCGCGTTACAAATGGGCAAACAAGAACGACGACTGCAAAGGCACACTGACATGTTTGGATTGTTTGGCGGCGGCTCGAAAATTTCCGTCGAAGACGTCAAGACCGGGATGGCAAAGGGCACTTTGGTGCTGGTTGACGTGCGCGACGGGATGGAGCTGCATATGTCCGGCACCGCGAAAGGCGCGCTGCATATTCCGTTGCAAGAGCTTAAGGCGAAATGCGATCCCTCCTCGCCCAATTGCCTGCCGGAGATGAAAGACACCAAGACGACGAAGGTGCTGTACTGCGCCTCGGGTGCGCGGTCGTCGGGCGGTGTGCGTCTATTGAACTCTCTGGGCCACGAAGACGTGCAAAACCTTGGCGGGCTGCACGATTGGGTCTCGGGTGGCGGCGCGTTGCACAACGTTTGAGACAACGATCAAGTGACGGATAAGAAAAAGCGGCCCTGAAAGGCCGCTTTCTTATTCCGCAATCTCGCTGGCGATGCCTTCGAGTTTCGCCCCGTCCGACCGCGTCGCCGCATTGGCGGAGCTTTCGTCCGGCCCCATGTAGAGCGCGCGGCGGGCCGTGATTCGATTGGCGATAAAGCGCATGAATTCCGTCACCCGCGGCACATGGCGCAGGTCGGGATGGGTCAGCACCCAGATCGGGATATGATCGGACAGCGGCACGCCCGGCACCCGCACCAGCTTCGGATCGCTCGACCCCAAAAGATGCGAGGTCCGCACCATCCCCATGCCCTGTCGCGCCAGAGACATGGCCGAGACCATATCGTCCGTCTTGATCGCCACCCGCACCGGCGGCAGATCGGTAAACAACCCGGCAGGTGTCGAGGCAAACCACGAAGAAAATCCGATATAGGGCAACGCCGTTTCCATATCACGGCGCTCCAGCACATCCTTGTACTGCTCGATAAACGCGGGCGCGGCAAACCAACCCGCACGTTGCGGCGTCACCATCCGCCCCCAAAGGCTTTCTTCCGGCGCCTGAGTGACACGAATGGCCACATCCGCCTCGCGCCGGTGCAGGTTCAACACCTCGGTCGCCCCCAGAAGATGCACGTCGATCCCCGGATGCAGCGCCTTGAATTCCTTGATATCTTCGGCAAAATTGTCTTCCGCCATCAAAGGCGGAATGGTCACTTTCAACTCGCCTTCTTCGGTCTCGTCTCGCGCGGCCAAGGCCATGTCGAGCGCAACCATCCGCGCCTCGACTTCCTCGGCATGCGCAATGGCGACCTGCCCGGCCTCGGTCGGCTGAAGGCCGGACGCCAGACGGGTGAAGAAACGAACCCCTGCGGCATCTTCGGCCTTGGCCAGTTGCCGCGACACGGTCGCATGGTTCACGCCAAGCACACGCGCCGCGCCCGAAAGCCCGCCCTCACGCGCCACGGCAAGAATGTAACGAAGAGAATCCCAATCAGTCATAAGCGTCAGATTACATGACCTACATTTATGCACAAGAGGGGCGCATATAATATCACCCATCACAGATATTGATATATCACGCCATTGGCATGCTTTCATCGACCACACGGAACCGTGGAAAGGTCGCATTGAAATGCACCGGCACCACGCCGAACAGGAATGAGATCACCACAAGAGGAACGGCCAGAGGCCAACGGAGGCGAAATTCGTGCTTCGGCGCGATCTCCGCCAAGAGTGCCGTGGCCTCTTTCCACCGGCTGGCAGGTACAGTGATCGGCATACCACCGAAAGCGAGCGCCATCTCTGAACGGATCATGTGGGTCTGCGCCCCATGCAGGAACAGCGGAATATCCGTCGCGCCAAATGCCGCCTCGAGAAGCGCGAAATCAGCCGCACCATAGGCGCGACCAATCTCGATTAAACAACAATGTTTCAAAGGGGTTACTTTCTAAAAGAATACCCCTCAAATATGCAACGCCCGTCCGTAAGCTGCCAGCACGGATTCGTGCATCATTTCCGACATCGTCGGGTGCGGG
>NZ_JBLWTA010000019.1:0-50965 GCF_048270365.1 Celeribacter sp. | reverse complement strand
CAATGCTACATCGACCGAGTGGAAGCGCTCTGTGCGCGAATGGCACGCTGTCAAATCTCAGCTCGCCATCATGTTCGCAGACCGCTTCCCAATGGCCTAACAAAACACGTCAGGCACAAAATTCCGCACAGTCTCACCCAAACTGCTGATCATTGATGAATTGGGCTTCGTGCCATTGAGCAAAACCGGTGCAGAACTCCTCTTCGAACTAAAGCGTTTCTCAAAAAACTTGAGGCACTCAATTTTTGAGAAACGCAGTGAGATCAATGCAATGTGGTAACGTTTTTCGCTCAATCTGATGCAGATTAAACGAAAAACGCTTTAATCTCGCGGAGATACGAACGCGCCTCGACATTGATCACCAGCAACCTCCCCTTCGAGAAATGGACCGAAACGCTCGGATCAGAACGTCTCACCGCCGCACTTCTCGATCGGCTCACCCATCATGTCTCCAGCCTCGAGATGAACGGTGAAAGCTACCGCCTCGCACAGAGCCGAAAAGCAATCCAGAACAACTGACCAGGAATTGCCCCTCACGGGGAAATGCGCCCGGGAACCCGCTTGCTATGTGAGGAGCCGCAGGTCCCCGGGCGCCGGATTTCAATGGTGTCATTGTCACGGTTAAAAATCACCATCAGCCGCCTCACAAAGGCCCAGAAGGCCAAAGCGCCGATGGCGCTGCCAACAAAAAAGACAAGTCCTCCCAGTTCGCCGTCAAGCACCGATAAGAGGCCCGCCCCGGTGAAAAAAAGAAACAAAGTTCCAATACCCAAACCGGTTTGCCAAGGAGGATCTTCAACGATCAATTGTTCAAAAGTATTTCGAGTGGCTTTCATAGACAACTCCAGCAGCATTTACTGATACGGCATGAACCGCGCCATGTTTGCCGGAGGCTCCAGCTTTTGAGTAGGATGGAGCATCATGAGCAAGACAACGAACAAATATTTCCCTGAAGTGCGCGAGCGAGCGGTTCGCAGGGTTTTGGACAACGCCGGTCAGCATGAGAGCCGCTGGCACGCGATCGTATTGATCTCGGCGAAGATCGGTTGTTCGACGAACACGCTGAATGACTGGGTTAAAAAGGCGGAGGTTGATCGTGGCGACGGTGCCGGGGTACGCAAGGTCTGGCGCCAGATGCGACGAGAAGGCTTTGATGTGGCCCGATGCACCATAGCCCGGTTGATGAAGGATCTGGGCCTTCAGGGCGCCATTCGGGGCAAGCCGCAGAAAACGACGATCCCTGACAAAAAAACAGCCGTGCCGGCTGGACAAGGTGAACAGGCAATTCAAGACGTCGGCACCGAACATGCTCTGGGTCAGTGACTTCACCTATGTCGCGACTTGGCAGGGATTTGTCTACGTGGCTTTCGTCATCGACACATTTGCGCGCCGGATCGTTGGCCCCCTCTCGGCAGATTTGGCTGTGCCAAATCGCCTGCCGGTCAATGGAACACGTCAGCCGCACAGCTCACACGGGCACGCTTTGGAACAGGCTGTTCATCAGCGGCAGCCTGGTGTGGGACTGATCCATCACTCAGATCGCGGGTCGCAATACCTAGCGATAAAATACACCGAACGCTTGTCCAAGACGATCAATGGTCTCTTCAAGGCCGAGGTCATCCACCGCCGTGGCCCCTGGTGCAGTCTGGACGCCGTGGAATACGCCACTCTGGAAGGGGTCGACGGGTTCACCAAACGCGTCGATGTAATGCATCAACCCTCGAACCGATCGGAAACATCCCCCCGGTGGAAGCAGAAGCAAACTTCTACGCAGCTCTGGAAACTGAGACCATGGCCGCATAACTTAAACTAAACAGCCTCAGGAAAACCCGGCGCGGTTCAGTTTCAAATGCGCAATGATTTCTTCTGCTTCATGCCGCCGGTCTGGGAACCGCTGAGAGATGTGGATGTGCCGGGCAAGAGAAATCCGCCGGGCTGCGGTGATGCGGGACATATCGGGGAGAGACGCATGCGCGGCATAACCGTCCAGAAAGGCCATGTCTCGGGCCGCGGTCGTGCCAAGCCCCTTATGATGCCGAAGCGCCAGCTCATCGAGATGGGCAAGAAAGTTGCCGAGATCAACCGCCGGGTCCCCCATGGCCACCAGATCCAAATCCAGAAGCGCCACGCCCCCCGCCGAACAGATCACCTGATCCGGATAGAAATCCCGATGCAAAAGGACCGGTTCCGCCGGTGTTTCAAGACGCGCAATATCAGGGGCAAGCGCCCGTTCGACCGCCTGAAACGCCGAGATATTCTCTGGCGCACGCGCTTTCTCGGCTGCAAGAGCCTGTGTCAGGACGGCGCATTCCTGTGCAAGTGTCCAGTCGCGTGCGACCTCGACCCCACTGGTGTGCAACCGGGCCAGCGCCTCTCCGGTCTGCCGCAAGGCGTTGCGCAAAACCTCTTCTGACGTGCCGTTCAAGAGCAGACACGTCAGATCAGGACCTTTTATTTCCTCCTGAAACCAAAGACATGCCTCTTTCATTTCTGCGAGAACAACAGGAACCTGAACCCCATACCTGCCATCCAGCCCGGCCGCGCGCACAGCAGACTGAAGCGCAGGCGTGCGGCGATCGGCGCGGCCAAAGCGCAATTTGCCATAGGCCGCACGCCCTACGGTGTCGGCATAGCGGAAAATGGCTCTGCGACCGGGTTTCAGACGGAGACAGTGCACCTCGCTCGGTGTCCAGCCAAGCGCGTCAGCGACAGTGGCCGGGGTTTGAGCGATATGGAATGCGGCAGTGCCCAGAGGGGCCAAAAGTGCTTCGACCCGTTGCAACAGCGCCGCGCAGCGCTCTGGCCAGTTCGGGTGACGATCACGAAAGGGTTCGATCAGCAATCCCGCGAGGGCGGCGGCGCGATGCGCGCGGATGTCCTCCGCTGTCATCCCGTAGCCGTCGAGAAACGCCTGGCTCAGATCTTGTCTTGTGCTGGGGTCATAATCGAGCCGGGCCAGAAAGCTTGCGACATCGCACAGAGGATCGCCCGTTCCGGCACGGTCCCAGTCGATAAAACACACTGCGTCATCGGGGGTTACGATCACCTGATCGGCGCTGAAATCACCATGGCAAGCCGCAACCTCGGGACGACACGCGACAAGATGCCCGGAGAGCATCGCGGCACAATGCAAGGCACGCGGGGCAAGATCGGGTAAAAGATCTGCCAGATCGTGCAGCGACAGAGACGGGTCGGTAGCGGGCAAAGGGCACAGCCCGCTCATCGGGTGCCGGTGCAAGTCTGCCAGCCGTGCACCGATCCGGCGATAGAGCTCAGGGCTTTGACTGTGATCCGCCGCCCGGCCGGCCACCCATTCGATGTCAAGCGTCGCTTTTTTCGCATCACTGGCAAGCAGCCGCGCGCCACCGAAACCTTCGCCCAAATAGGCCCCGGCGCGGGCCTGATCAAAGAGACCGGGCGCAAAGGCCCGTCGCAACCCGCCGTCAATGCGCTGCACAAAGCGGCGGTTGGGTTTGAAGGTCACAAGACTGTCGGGATCGGCTTTGCGCAGTTTCCGGGCCGCCGGAATTTTCCTGTCACGCCAGACCGGCAGGGCAACGAGACAGGCGGCCACATCCCAAATCCCGTGTTTGCGCCAGTTCGGACGCGACAGATAATCCGTAAAACGTGCTTCGGGCGCGGTCCGCAGGACAAAGAATTGCCCGTCGGCGCACCGAGCCGTGGCTGTGGCGTTCACTCCGGGCTTGTAGCGCAGATAGGTCAGTTCTGCGGGGTGCCCCAGAAGCCGGGCCACATGTTCGGGGTCTAAAAGCGCGGCCAAACCGGGCAAGCCGGGATCACGGGCGACAAGGTCGCGGTCAGCCTTGCAAAGCATGTTTGCCTCCGCTCTGATGGGCAAACAATCGGGCGAAACCGGTCTTTGTTGCGGCCAGACGGTCCGGCGTCCCGTCTTCTTGCACCCGACCGTCCCCCATCAAGATCACCCGATCGAAACAGCGCGCCAGCGTCAGGTCGTGGGTGATGATCAGTGTGGTTCGATCACGCGCCAGCCGCAGGATCGCACGGCGCAGATGGGCTTCGCTTTCGGCATCCAAACCGACAGTTGGTTCGTCCAGCATCAAGATCGGGGTTTGACGCAGAGCGGCCCGCGCCAAAGCGATCCTCTGCCGTTGACCGCCAGAGAAATTCGCGCCGCGCTCGGCCACTTCGGTGTCATAGCCATCGGGCATTGCGGTGATGAAATCCTCCGCACCGGCAAGCCGCGCGGCGGCGCGAATGTCGTCGTCACTGACCTCCCGCCCTGCCCCAAGGGCGATGTTTTCCGCGACGGTTCCGGCAAAAAGCACCGGGTCCTGCGGCAGAAAGGTGATTTGCGCACGCAGGCTGTCGAGTGTCACGGCATCGACCGGGGTGCCGTCGATAAGGATCGTGCCGCCCTGCGCCTCTCTCAGGCGCAGCAAGAGCCAGAAAATCGTAGACTTTCCGATGCCAGATGGCCCGATCAAGGCAACGGATTGCCCCGCCGGTATATCGAGAGAAAACTCTTTGAGAACCTGTCGCCCGTCGGGGTAATCGAAGCCCACCCTGTCAAAGGAGATATGCCCCTGAAACACCGGCGCCGGGCGGGCCTCGGCACGGTCGCGGATCTCCGGTTCCGTGTCGAGCAGATCGAACACGCGTTCTGCGGCGGCAGAGGCCTTGGCAAGACGCCCGGAGTATTTCGCATAGTCTCTCAACGGCCGGAACGTGTTCTTGAGATAGGTCAGGAAAACAAGCAGATCGCCCGGTGTGAGCCGCCCGGCAAGCACCGCATGGGTGCCGAACCACAAGACGGCGGCGGTGGTCAGACCGATCATGACATCGACGCTGCGTTCCATCAGGGCGCCAAGACGCCCGGTCTTGATGCTGTCGCTTTGGCTGGCACCGTTGGCGGATTGAAACAGCCGCCCGGTGGCCTCTTCGAGGCGCAGCGCCTGTACGGATCGGATCGCGCCAAGCATTTCAGAGGCGCTGTCGGCCAAGCTGGCCTCACGTTTGCGCTGCACCCGACTGGCGGTTTTGATGCGGTTGCCGATCCGCGTGGTCATCAAAAGCAGCACCGGCACCGGCAAAAGCGTCAGAAGCGCCAGCGTCCAGTCGAGCCACATCATCACCGCAACCATGCCGGTGAGAATGAAAACATTGGTCAAAAGCGGCATGACGGCGGTGGTGGCGGTGTCCTTGAGCATGCCGACATCGCCGATCAGGCGCAGGGTCAGATCGCCCGGACGGGTGGTGTCGTGAAAGGCAGGCGGAAGCTTTTGCAGATGGGCAAAGAGATCGCGCCGCAAGCCGGTCAGCGCCCGACTGCCCGCCACGGCAAACAGACTTGTCGAAACAAATTGAAACAAGGCGCGCAAGCCGATGACAAGCGCCAGCCCCACGGCGCAGAGCGCGATAAAACCGTTGAGACCAGAGAGGGTCAGCCCACCGATCAGCGTGACCGTGAAAGGGCCTTCGGTCGGGGTGCGCACCACCCGGTCGATGATGAATTTGAGCGGCCAGGGTTCCAAAAGGCGCATGGCCGTGGCCATCAAAAGCGCCAAAACGCCGGAAATCAACGTGCCGCGAGACCCGGCCAGATAGGGGCTGAACCGGCGCAACATGCGTATGAACGCAGGCAAAGCATCGCGCAGACGGTCTTTGCGTTTGCCGCGCAGCGTCGTCGAACCGCCCATGATCACAGCCCCTCGGAGAGCACAGGCAGGTAGCTCCGGTCAAGCACAGTTCTGGCATTGGCCTGCCAGGTGTGATGGGCGATGACATGGCGGTGCCCGGCCTCTCCCATACGCCGGGCCCGCTCCGGGTCTTGCGCGAGGGTGGCAATGGCTCGGGCCAAGGCTGCGGGGTCATCGGGCGGGCAGATCAGGCCAGTGTCGCCATGCGTCACGATCCGGGCCAGATCGCCGACATCGCTGGCAATCACCGGCAGGCGCGCGCCCATATATTCATAAAGTTTCAAGGGCGAAAAATAGAAATCCTGAGCCGCCGAATAGGGCGCGATTCCGACATCCGTTCTGACCAGCCAGTCCGGCACCGCGTCATGCGGGATCAGCCCGGAAATCTCGCCGCCAAGCGCTGCGATCCGCTCAGAAAACCGCGCACGCTCCGGTCCGTCGCCGACGATCAACAGACGAATATCGGGCCGGGAGGCATGCAAAATCTCCATGGCGCTGACCAGCACATCGAGATCGTGCCAGGGCTTGAGACTGCCGACGAAGCCGACGGTAAAGGGTCGGTTGCCCTGACGAGGGCGGTCATACATCGCGGGGTCAATGGCGTTGGGCAGATGAAGCACATTTTGTGCCCCGTGATCCTGCGCATAGCGGACGACCTGAGGGCTGACGGCGGCGACAAGGGCGGCGGACTGCATGGCCGCGTGCGTGGCCGTCAAACAGTCCTGCGGCAAGATCATCTCGCGATGCCGTTGCTGTTCTTCCATCAGAGGCGCGTTGACTTCGAGCACGGAGGGGACGCCGGCCTCCCGCGCCCATGTCATCGCGCTGTGCGACAAAAGTGCGTGGCGTTCGTAGACAAGGTCGAACGGCCCGGCGTCGCGCAAAATGTCCGGCAGGGCAAGGTCGAGCGCCATAAGCGCCTGCATCCGCGCCTCAGCGTTGGATTTCGACGGTAGAGAAAAAGGCACAACGGGCGTCGTCTCAAGCCCCTTCGGGCGTGTGCCTTCACAGCGTGGCGAGAACAGGGTGACCTCGGCCCCCATGCTCTGAAACGCGCGGACCATGGATTGCACATGCACAGAGGCCCCTTTTGCACCAAAAACCGGAATGCCGGGATCGAGGCAGATGTAAGCGATGCGCATCAGAGGCCTCCCTGAGCGGCCACAGCCCGATCATCACAGCGCAGCCTATCGAAAATCCGACCCAGTTCGGCGGCGTTCTTGTGCAGGTTGAACTCGGCTTCGATCCGCGCGCGGGCGTTCCGCGAGAGCGCGGCACGCAGCTCGGCGTCGCGCCAAAGCCGGGCCAGCTGATCAGCGAGATCGCGGGGATTGCCCTCCTGCGCCAAAAGCCCGGTTTCTGCCTGTGTCACCAGTTCAGGAATGCCGGTCACAGGGGTGGCGACGACCGGACAACCGAGCGCCATGGCCTCAAGCAGGACGGTCGGCATGCCATCGCGATTGCCGTCTGCCCCCACAATACAGGGACAGGCCAAGAGCGTCGCCTTCTGCATCGCGCGGATGATGTCGTCTTGCGGCATCGGACCGATCAGGTGCACGGTTTCGGACAGGCCGGAGGCGTCGATTTGGTCCTGCAGTTCCTGTTGCATGTCGCCGCCGCCGACGATCCGGCACGGCAGGCGCAGCCCCTTGTCGCGCAGGATGTGCAGAGCCTCGACAAGAATATGAAACCCCTTTTTTTCGACCAGACGCCCGACAGCCAGAATCTCATGCGGCTGATCTTGCGGGGCGGACCAAGAGAAGGCGTTCAGATCGATACCATTGAAAATCCGAACCAGCTTTTGGGGATCACATCCCAAACTCTCGTTCAGATACCGCACATTGTAATCGGAGACCGTGACCACTGCATCTGCATCGGCCAGCTTGAGCGGCAGGTGATGATCCTCATCGTAATCGCAATAAATATCCTTAGCATGGAGCGTCACCGACCAGGTGATCCCGGCCAGAGCCGCGGCGATGCGGGCAACAGTGGCCGCCAGCGTGCCGAAATGCGCATGCAGATGGGTGATATTCCGGCTCAGACAGTCCAGCGCCAGAAGGATGGCCTGATACAGGTCGCTCTCACTGCTCTCCGGAAACTGCATCATGGCCGTCATCGCCGTGGGGCGCAGGGCGTAAAGCGTCTTTTGTGCCTCCCAAAGCGAGTCCTGTTTGCGCAAAGGCTGACGCAGGCGCGTCACGGGCGCACGCACTTTCGAAATGATATTCTGGAAATGCGTTTCCTCGACCGGTCGCAGCGCAAAGATTTCGATCTCGCGCCCCTCTGCCTCATGGGCAAGGATTTCGTTGACGACGAAGGTCTCCGAAAACCGCGGATAGCGTTTGACGACATAGCCGATCTTGCCAGTCGTCTGTGCCGGAAAACCAATGGGAGACGGGGAGGAAACGGTCATCAGAGAGCTTCTTTCAGTGCTGGGGAGGAGGAGGTGATCGACGGGTCCCGGGCGAGAATTTCGGCGGTACGGTTGCGGACGCGTTCAAACCCGCTCATGTCGAGAGGGCGGTCGGGCCGCGGCGCTGCTTGCGGACGCGACAGCCACTGGCTCAGACTGTCGGGGGACAGATGTTCGGGCAAAAGCATATCCACGGCGCCGGCGCGCGACAGCCGTTCGGCCCGGATCACCTGTTCGCGGCGCGGGCGGGTGCGCGGGACGATGAGCGACCGTTTGCCAAAGGACAGCGCCTCGCACACGGTGTTGTAGCCGCCCATGGTGATCACGCGATCGGCTGCGGCGAACAGTGAGATCGGTTCCGGCAGAAAGCGCAGAACCTGCATGTCGTCACGTTCGCCAATCTGGCGCGTCAGGGCGGCCTGATCCTTGCCGGGCATCTGTGTGCCGGTCAAAATGATGCCGCGCCGGTTCGGAGGCAGCGTCGTGCGGGCAAAACTGTGACAAAGATCGGCCCCGTCCTTGCCCCCGCCCACGGCACAGAGGACGAAGGGACGGTCGTCCTTGTCTGGCACGGATCGCGTGGCGGCCTCGGTGGCGCGGGGCAACGACAGCCGATGTCGTTGATCGAGATACCCCATGAAGCGGCTGCGGGCGCGGAAATCTGCGCTGAACCCATATTCTTTCGGCAGATCGAAAAAGGCGCGGTCGCCATAGATCCAGATCTCGTCAAACCAGTCACGCAACGCACGCTGGTTCCGTTGCCGGAGCCATTGCGCCCGCACGGTTTCCGGGCTGTCGATAATATCGCGCAGCCCGAGAATGAACCGCGCACGCCCGCGCTTGCGCAGCATTCGTAAAGCCGGATCTAGTTCGCCCTGACAGCCGCGCGGCACATTGTCGACAATCATCAGATCGGGGTCGAAGGCCGCCAGCGCCGCCTTGATCGTCTCGGCGCGCAGCGCCGCGATCGTGCGCAGATCAAGACCAAGATGCCGGGCCTCATAGGTGCCCTCGGCGGTCTTGCCATAGGCCGGCAGGGTCAGCATGTCGACGCCTTCAGGGATATGAAACCCGCCAGCCTCGTGCATCCCTGCAATCATCAGGATGTCGGGCCGGGGCTCGATGCTGCGCAGGGCCTGAGCCAACAGAAGATTGCGGCGCAGATGCCCAAAACCGACGGTGTCGTGGGAATACAGAACGATGCGCGGCGCACCGCCGTGCCGGGTGATTTTTGCAGCGTTTGCAGAGAAATGTTTCATCGTCTGGTCCACCGATCCTTTTGCGGTTCCCGCAGGCGTATTGCGGGGCTGTTTTGCGTATCGGATAAGGTGGGCAGCCAAGATTGGAATTCAAATTAGAACTTTACGAGGCCGCGCCTGTGAAGATTAGAAGTTTATAAGAATGCCGTCTCGGGTGCTGTGTTCTTCTGTCAGGTGAATTAAATCGGGTCCGCGTGCAGGGGCATGACAGACCTGCAGCCGCACAGGGCGTGGTATGCGCCAAGAGGAGGATAAGGGATGAAAATCCGGGCAAAGCTTCTGGTCAGCCACGGTTTCGTGGCACTTGTAGTCGGCTGTATCTGTGTCCTGATCCTGATTGGATTACAGGCCACGGACGACTCCCGGCATTCCTTTGAACGCAGCTATGAAAGCCTGCGCGAGATCAATGAACTGAACTCGGACGCGAACCGGCTTTCCGAACAGATCGCGGAGCTGTTCACCGTGGGTCTCGAAGGTCGTGACGAAGTGACCGAAGCCTATGACCATCTGATCGTTCAGCTCGATGTGCTGCAAACCGCACTGGAGACCGATCTGGCCGAGGCAGCGCCCGAAGACCGGGAAAGCGCGCAGGCCATGCTCGACTGGATCACCGAACTTCATACCGAGGTGGAAAGTCTCGGCGCCGCCGGGATGGAGATTTTCGATCTGTTGTCGAAAGGCCAGCGCGAGGTGGCGCAATCGCTTTATGCCCGTCGGGTGGAGGACGATCTCGATACCAGTATCGGCACGCTGATCGACGAGGCGATCCGGCGCAATGCCCGCAGCCTCAATGCCGAGATCGACGCATGGAACGAGCTGACCGAACGCCAGCGGCTTTTGGCCATCAGCATCTTCGTCACGGCGGCGTTTGTTGCGGTGGGCACGGCTTTGCTTCTGGACAAACAGGTGTCGCGCCCGCTTGCCGATCTGTCGGCGGCGGCGGACAATCTGGCAAGCGGTCACGGCGAGATCGCACTCGACACCCGGCGCAGTGACGAGCTTGGCGATCTGGCCGAACGGTTTCAGGAGATGGTGCAACGGATTTCAGAGCAACAGGCCAGTCTGCGGGCCGCTCGCGATTCATTGGCCGAACAGGTCTCAGAACGCACCGAAAGTCTGAGCCAGCGCACCGAACAGCTTGAGGCCGCGAATGCGCGCCTGCGCGAGCTGGATTCGAGCCGAACCCAGTTTTTGGCAGACATCAGCCACGAGCTGCGCACGCCACTGACGGTGATGCGCGGTCAGGCGGAGGTCGCCCTGAGAAATCCGAACCCGTCGAGTGAATTGCTTCAGGCTGCGATGCAGGCCATGGTGCGCAAGACGGGTCAGCTCGGCCAACTCGTCGATGACCTGCTGTTCCTCGCACGCTCCGAAGCCGGGGCGATTCAGGTGATCCCCTCCCCGACCATGCTTCAGGAAACTCTGGCGGAGGTGACGATGGATGCCCGGTCCCTGCGCGCCGCCGATGGGATACGCATTGCCCTGCATCAACCGGAAGACCCGGTGATGGTCGATGCCGATCCGGCGCGTTTGCATCAGGCGGTGATGATCATTCTCGACAATGCGATCCGTCATGCGCCGCGCGACAGTGTGGTGTCGATCGACCTGAAACGGTCCGATGATATGGCATACCTGTCGATTTCGGATATGGGCGAGGGCTTTCACGAAGCGGATATTCCGCATGTGTTCGACCGGTTTTATCGGGGCCGCAACAGTCGCGGCGCTGGTGGCAAGGGCAGCGGTCTCGGTCTGGCCATCGCCTATTGGATCGTCAGCCGCCATCACGGTCGGATCTCCATCGGGCAGGCGGAAAACGGCACCAACGGCGCGCGTGTGGATGTGATCCTGCCGCTGCTCACGGAAACGGAGGGGACGGACCGCCATGCATGATATTCTTCTGGTGGAAGATGACGACGAAATCGCGGATTTCATCCTGCTCGGGCTGACCAACGAAGGCTATAACGTCCGACACGCAAATTCTGCGGCGGCGATGTGGGAAGTGCTTGTGGAACGGCAGGTGTCGCTTGTCATTCTTGATCGCATGTTGCCGGATGCAGAGGGTGCGATCCTGTGCGAGACCCTGCGGGACACTCATCCCGATCTCTTTATCCTGATGCTTACGGCAAAGGATTCTCTCGAAGACAAGCTGGCGGGTTTGCGGTCAGGCGCAGATGATTACATCACCAAGCCGTTTTCGTTTGAAGAGTTGTTGTTGCGTCTCGAGGCATTGCTGCGGCGACGCGAAGGCGGCATTTCGGAAAAGAACGGAACCCTGTCCTGTGGTGTCTTCGAGTTCGATCTGACACATAAATCCGTGCAACGCGAAGGTCGGGAACTTGGCCTGACGCCAACCGAATTCGCCCTTTTGAAATATCTGGCCGACAATGCCGGGAGCGTCGTGAGCCGGATGGACATCTTGTCCGGCGTCTGGGGCAAGAATTTCGATCCGAACACGAACATCGTCGAGGTCTATATCGCCTATCTGAGACGTAAAGCCGACGGTCCGTTCGATGAAAAGATGATCCGCAATGTGCGTGGCTTTGGCTATGTGTTGGAAGTCTGAGCCTGGATTTACGGCTGTTTGAGCGCACCCGGTTGAGGGCCGGCGGGTTGCCGAACGCCGACATGCAATACCGCTCTTAGATCGCGATATGAAGGCGATTTTTCGGGCGCCTGAACGGAGCGCCCGAAATATATCGCAACCAGCCCTGATCCGTCACAGGCGCAACCACATCAGCTTATCTCGCTTCGAATACGCTATTCTCGGTCACCTCCGCGCGCAGGTGTTCACGCGTGTCCGCGCCTTCACAAATAGGGCCGTAATCGCCAGGTTCGCGGTGCAGCGCGAAGTTAAACACATTCTCGCGCAATTCTTTACAGCGTTCTAAATCGATCTCTGCCGTGGCGATCTCATCTCCGAGCCCTTGGGTCATCGCGATGATCTCGCCAGTCGGGGCAATGATGCAGCTCCCGCCAATCAGATCGCAGCCTTCCTCGCGGCCGGCCTTTGCGGTCCCCACCACCCAGCAACCGTTGGCATAGGCCCCTGCTTGCATCGAAAGGTGGTTGTGAAAATCTTGTAGATGATCGTGCTCAGGGGCCTGCGGGTAGTGCACAGGTGTGTTGTAGCCCAACATGACTAGCTCTGCCCCTCGCAGCCCCAGCACCCTGAAGGTCTCAGGCCAGCGACGGTCATTGCACAGGCACATACCCAGCTTGCCCCCCATCGCATCATGGACCTGAAAACCGAGATTCCCATGCTCGAAGTAGCGTTTTTCCAGATGCTGGAAGGGGCGCCAATCTTCCGGCTGGAAGTGACCCGGCAGGTGGATCTTGCGGTATTTCCCAACAATTTCGCCCCCGTCATCAACGATGATCGAACAGTTGTAGCGATGGCGCACACCCTCTTCGACAACCTCTTCGGCGTAGCCAAGGTAAAACCCCATTCCGAACCGTTTGGCCGTATCGAACAACGGCTGTGTCTCCGCGCTCGGCATTTCCGTTTCAAAGAACGCAGCAAGTTCGTCCGGGTCCTCGATCATCCAGCGTGGGAAAAACGTCGTCAGCGCCAGCTCCGGAAAGACGATAAGCTTTACGCCACGCGCATACGCCTGTTCCATCAATGCAACCATGCGGGCAACGGCCGAAGCGCGGGATTCATCGCGGGCGATCGGACCGAGCTGAGCGGTGGCGACAATCAGTTTGCGGCTCATGAGGTGGCTCCTTGTGCTGTGGCTCGCTCTCGTTGGTCTTTGGGCTGCTCTGGCCCGGCCTGCGCCACGACCACCTTGGCCAAAAGCGCAACTCCTTTGGCGATTTGATCCGGTGCGGTGTATTCGTGGATATTGTGACTGATGCCCTCTTTCGACGGCACAAAGATCATCGCGGAGGGGCAATGGGGCGCAAACATCTGTGCATCGTGGCCTGCCCCCGACGGCATCCTACGGGACTTGAAGCCAAGCTCAGCTGCCCCCTGTGCAACGCTTTCCACCAGATCAGGATCGAAGGCGACCGGTGCGAAGCGCGCAAGGCTTTGACGTCGGATCGTACAGCCTTCCGCCTCCGCGAGCGCTTCCGCTTTGGCAAACAAACGCGCTTCGGCCTTTTTAAGAACCTCTTCGGATGTGTTCCGCAAATCCACCGTCAATCGCGCCTCCTCGGGCACGACATTCACAAGATCCGGCGCAAAATGCATACGTCCCACAGTTGCGACCTGCGGCGTGCCAAACTCCTGTGCAATGGCCCGTGCTTCCAACGCGATCCCGACAGCCACGATCCCTGCGTCATGACGCATCGCCATCGGCGTTGTCCCCGCATGACAGGCTTGGCCAGAAATGGTGAATTCGGACCACGAAATGCCCTGCACCCCGGTCACCACACCAATATCCAGGTCTTCGGCCTCAAGAACCGGCCCCTGCTCGATATGCAGTTCGACATAGGCTGAGGGGGTGAGCGCCCCAACGGGTTCATCGCCTCGTGCATCGATCGCGTCCAGGGCCTCGGAGACGCTCATGCCATCGATCCCGACGGAGGCCAGCATCTCAGCAAGATCAAGCTCCCCCTGCGCCACGCCAGAGCCCATCATATCCGGTTGAAAGCGCGCGCCCTCTTCATTGGTGAAAAACGCAACCGCCACCGGTCGCTCCGTCTCAACACCGGCGTCGATCAGGCTTTCGATGACTTCGAGGCCTGCCAGCACACCGAGATTGCCATCATACAACCCCCCGGTGCCGACAGTGTCGATATGAGACCCCATGACGACAGGCCGCTCCGTGTGTCCGAACCTGTTCGGACGAATGGCCCAGGTATTTCCGATGACATCGGAGTGGACCTCCAGCCCCAGCGCCTGAAACCACCCCGTGACAAGCGCACGCCCGGCTTTGTCCTCTTCACTCAGCGCAAGACGTTTACAGCCACCATTCGGCAGTCCGCCAATTTTCCCAAGCTCGAAAATCCGCGCCATGAGGCGATCCGTGTCGATCCGAATGCTCATGCCGTGACCTCACCGCGCACCTCGGCGGCCGTGCGCCCGACCAGCTGCTGATAAAGTTCGGGATCGCTGTCGCCCTCGGACCCGAAGACCAGCACACGGCTGTTCGAACTGAGGCCAATGGCCTGCGCAGCATCTGGCTGAGCGGCAACCGCAAGGCAAACGGCCAACCCCGCAACAGCAGACTCGCCCGCGACAATCGCAGGATCGCCTCCCATTGGGCTCGCAAGCCTCCGCATCACAGTGACCGCATCTGCATCCGTTACGGACACGGCCGCAAAGGCCAAAGGCTTCAGCACATCCCACGCCAGCAGGGAAATCTCACCACAGGCCAAGCCCGCCATCACTGTATCAAGATCGCCCTCAACAGCCGTCGGTGTGCCATGGCGCAAAGTCTCAAGCCAACAGGCAGATTTGTCAGGATCAGCGAGAATAATTTTGGGAGCTTTTGCAGCGCCATAGCGCCGACGCAACTGAGCCGCGACCGCAGCAGCAGCGCCCCCAACGCCGGTTTGCAAAAACACATGGGTTGGAGGCTCAAGGCCATCATCCTCAAGCTGATCCGAAGCCTCAGCGGCCATGATCTCGTAGCCTTGCATCACGTTTTTCGGGATTTCCGTATAGCCCTCATAGGAGGTATCAGAGACCACAAACCAGCCCTCGTTGCGGGCCGTCTCATCGGCTTCGCGTACGCTTTCATCATAGTTGCCTGCCGTCCGTCGCACTTGTGCACCGAAGCTCTCAATAGCGGTCTTGCGGCCCTCCGAGACGGTTGCGTGTATGAAAATCACGCACTGACAGCCAAAGGTCTGTGCGCCCCAAGCGACGGAGCGCCCGTGGTTCCCATCTGTCGCACAGCACACAGTGATCTCAGACAGAATATCGCCGTAAGTGCCCTTCAAAATCTCGTCTACACTCGGCTCGGGCGCGCCGGTACGGTTGGAAATTTCCGACATAATGAGCCGAAGCACCGCGTAAGCGCCCCCAAGAGCCTTGAAACTACCAAGCCCAAAGCGCCCGCCCTCATCTTTGTAATGAAGGCTCGCCAAACCGGCGCTCCGGGCCATATCTGGCAGAGCGTAAAGCGGCGTGGGCGCATAGCCGGGCCAAGCCGTGATTGTCTCTCGGGCCACCGCGAAGTTTGCATCGTTCAAAACGGCTTCCTGCTCCGGCGCGTACTCTGCATCCAGAGCGTAATCGCGATTGAACACAAGTTCAGACGCCGCGCCATTGCCGAGCGTGTTGGTGAATTTGATCGTATCAGTCATGTGATCTTCCAAAATGAATGTGGGTCAGGCTTTTGAGCCCGAACGCCGGCGGATGGCTTCGGCCAAAACGACAAGCGCGATGTTTCCGAATACGATCAACACAGCGAGCGCGTTCAGACTTGGAGAAAGGTTGAATCGGAAATCCGATGCGACGAGGACCGAGAGCGGTTGTTCGCGGCCACTGAGAAATGCAGTCAGCACATACTCCGATGAGGACAACACAAAGGCGATGACCCAAGAGGCCAGAAGCCCATTGCCCATGAGCGGCAAAACCACCCGGCGAAAGCTCGACCATCCGGACGCCCCGAGATCAGCGGCGGCTTCGATCAGTCTGCGGTCCAGCCGGATCAGCACGGAGGCGATGATCAGGGTGGAAAATGGCAGGATGATGATCGACTGCCCGGCGATCACCGTCCAAAGTGAACGGTCGATATTCACTTCTTTGAACAGAATAAGCTGCGCCACGGCGAGGATCAGACGCGGGACAAGGAACGGCAGCAGAAGCGCGGCCGCGAAGATCCCCTTCCAGCGCACCGGATAAAACACCAGCGCGAGCGCGGCGGAGGCCCCGAGCAAAGTGGACAGGATCGCCACCGGGAAGGCGACGAAAAGCGTGGTCAAGAACCCGGCACCCAAACGGGCATCCGAGAGAATATCCGCGTACCAAGCCGATGTCAGACCCTGGATCGGGAAGGCCATGACGTCCGCATCATTGATCGAGAAGAGGAGGATCATCGCGATCGGCAGATACATAAAACCGAACACCAGATAGACCCAGACTGTTGCTGCACGCGTCATCACACATCCTCCGCAACGAGACTGGAACGGCGAATGGCCAAAGCACCCAGGCCGAAACAGACCATTAAGATCGAGAGCATCGTCCAGGCAATGGCCGAGCCCAGCGGCCAGTCAAATGCCGTCCCGAACAGATCATTGATTGCTGAAATGATCGTGATGCCTGATGCGCCGCCTAAGAGCTGAGGCGTAAGATAGTCGCCTGCGACCATAACAAACACCATAAGTCCGCCTGCAACCAATCCCGGTACGGTCAGCGGAAGGATCACGCGCAAAAACCGTGCGGGTGCTGGCGCTCCAAGATCAGCTGCCGCCTCCAGCCATCTGTCGTCAAGACTTTCAAAAGCGAGCCACAGCCCGATCACCATGAACGGAAGATAGTTATAAGTCAGCGCAATATGGGTCGCCAAAGGGCTGAACAACAGACCGGAAAGCGGTTCATCAATCACGCCGAGCCACATGAGACTGCGGTTAATCGCGCCTTCTGCACCAAGAAGAACACGCCAGGCGAAAATACGGATAAGATCGCCCGAATAGAGCGGAACCAGCAGCAAGGTGAGCAGGGTCGATTTCGCCGCGTGAACGCGTTTGGCGACAAACCATGCCACGGGATAGCCGATGACTGCCGTCAGAGTGACCACCAAGAACGCAGAGCCAAAGGCCCGTGCGATCAGGCCGCGATAGGTTTCCGAACCTGCGATTTTGGCATAGTTGGCCAAGGTCAGATCGTAAGAAATGGTCACGAAATCGACCTGAAAAAACGAATAGGCCAAGAGGATCAACAGCGGCGCACAGCATAACGCGATCAGCGCCGCGACAACCGGCAACGCCAACCAATCCCCGACAGATAGGATGGAGCGCCGCATCAAACCGCTCCCGTCTCTGGGGGCGTGACGGCGCGCGCCTCCACGGCAGCGGCCCAGACTTTGGCAGTGTCAAACGCCAAGGTGATGTCCTCGCCGACCGAGGGCGGCACCTCTCGGTGGAGGACCTGCACGACTTGGCCGCCACAGGTACAATCCAACAACCAGTCGGAGCCGCGATAGACCTGATGAACCACGCGGGCTTTAAGCTGTGCCTTGCCTTCAGTCTCTGCGTGCGCGACGCAAACCTGTTCTGGGCGCACACACAGTACGGCTTTGCCCCCTGCGTTCAATGTCGAGACACCCGGCACAGCGAAGGACCCGAAGGCGGTCTCCAGCACAACATTGGCGTCTTCACGCGCTTTCACCTCGGCGGGAATGCACGCCGCTCCCCCAATGAAATCCGCGACATAGGCGGTTTCGGGTTGAGCATAAATCGCTTCAGGGGTCCCCTGCTGTTCAATGAGTCCATCACGCATGACGATGATCTGATCAGACAGAGCAAAAGCTTCCTCTTGATCGTGGGTCACATGCAAAAAGGTCATACCCAGACGACGCTGCAAGTCTTTCAGTTCGATCTGCATATCCTTGCGCATCCGGCGATCCAGCGCGGAAAGCGGTTCATCGAGAAGCAGAAGACGCGGTTCGTTCACGATGGCCCGTGCCAGAGCAACACGCTGCTGTTGCCCACCGGAGAGTTGGCGGGGACGCCGGTCGGCCATGGCCTCCATTTGAACGGTCTTGAGAGCGTTCATTGCGAGCAACTTGATCTGGGTCTTCGCGACATTGCGATAGCTGAGCCCGAAGGCGACATTTTCCAGCACGGAGAGATGTGGGAATAACGCATAGTTTTGAAAGACCGTGTTAATCGGCCGAAGGTTGGCGGCAGTTTCGTCAAGACGTTTGCCATCCAGTGACACTGCACCGGAGCTGACACTCTCGAACCCCCCGATCATGCGTAGGATCGATGTTTTGCCACAGCCAGATGGGCCAAGAAGCGTCACGTAGCTGTTTTCCGCCAGCGCAAAATCAACGCCGCGTACGGCTTGAACCGTGCCATAGGTTTTGGTCAGTTTGAAAGCTTCGAGAAGCGGACGCGTAAAGCGCCCGCTTCCGTCCAGCTGTCGCGGGGAAGGCGATGTCATCAGCTGGCTTTCACTTCATTCCACAAGGCAACCCAATCGTTGTAGCGCGCCGGGTTTTGTTTCCAGACGAAATTGTCCATCACGGAGAGATCCTTGATGAAGATTTTGTCTTGTTCTTCCTCGCTCAGAAGAGCGCGCGCAGCAGAGGTCGATTGCGCGTAAGGACCACCGACCGCGAGCATTTTGCCGTAATCCGGGCCAAGCAAATAGTTGATCAATTCAAACGTCGCATCGAGGCGCGCGCCAGAGACGTCTTTGGGCACAGCGATTGTATCGCACCAACCGATCACACCCTGTTTCGGCTTGGCCATGCCCATTTCGATGCCTTTGGCTTTCAGGTCGTAATAGGGCGGCACCCAAGAAAAGGCGCAAACCACTTCGCCCGTTGCAAACAGGTTGGTAAGATCCCCGATGGAATTCCAATAGGTCCGCAGCTTGCTTTTCTGGATCATCAAAACCTCTTTGATTTCCGCAAGTTGCTTGTCATCCATGTGGAACATTTCGGTCTCGGGGATCCCAAGATACATGGCTGCGATCATAATGCCTTCAAGGGCATAGTCGCGCATGGCCAGCTTGCCGTTATAGGCGTCGCCCTCGAAGAACACGGACCAATCCGGCTCTTCATCCATCAAATCGGCGCGATAGACGATCGGGTTGATGCCCCAATAGAACGGAATGCCGTAAGTCTCGCCATCAACTTTCCCGAGCGACGTCGCGTTGAACGTATCATAGAGCAGCGCGGCATTCGGCACTTTGTCGAAGTCAATCGGTTGGAGCAGGTCGGAGGCCGTATAGTACTCGACTTTATCGAGGCCTGGCGTGATCAAATCGACAGAAGAGGCCCCGCCAGCACGCAGCTTGGCGAATTGTTCGTCGTCAGTGCCGATAAAGGTCTTCGTGATCGAGATGTCGTGACGATCCAGGAACGCTGCGAGGTAGTCATCCTTGGCGAGGTTTTCCCAAGTCATCCAAAGAATGTCTGTGCTCGCGCTGGCGCGGGCGGCCGGTCCGAGCGCACCGAGAGCAGTTCCTGCTAGGGCGGTTTTGATGAAGTCTCTGCGAAGCATTTGGAATCCTTTCGAGCATGAAAAGAAGAGGAATGTGAACTCCTTTATGCTCTAGTACTGAAATCACAATTTCACCTATAGAAGTTTTTTGAAATTGTAATTTCATAAACAGGTTTGCCAAATTTCTGCGCTCAATCACCAGACTCTGATGGGAAATTAGGCAAGTCCTGCACAGAGATTGCAGAGCTAAGATCATCGACTCGTTCATGCAGACGTTCAATTTCTGCAAGCCGCTCTTTCAAAGCCGCCCCTTTCATCGCAACGAGCCTCGCACAGAGATGGTTGATGAGGCTGATCGGGACGACCATGCTGTCGAAAATTCCCGCCCCCTTGTTCTGGCATCGCAACGACACTGATGCATTCGCACCGGTTTCGCCCAAAGTCGGATCGCTAATCATAATGACAGAGGCCCCCGCCTCCCGCGCGATTGTCACGACCTCACCAAGCACTCTCGGCCGCCGCCGCATCGCGATCACCAAGACGGTATCATCGGGCCGAATGCTGGCCAGATCTTCCCCAAGAGACGCACCCGCATCGCGCGGCAACAGATGGACGTCAGACGAAAAGTTCAGAAGCAGCATGTGCGCGTATTGCGCCAAAGCACGTGAGTTACGGTAGCCCACGATCCAAATGCGACGCGCTTGGGCCATATAGCCGACGGCCTCCTCGATCCGCGAGATGTCCATAGTCTCCAAGGTGCGCGACAGGTTTTCACTGTCCTGCGCCACATGAAGATGGAAATCCCCCGCTTGCTGCAGGGTGTCCTGAAGATGCTCGAACGGCGACCCCCAACCCGCGTTGCGTCGTGAATGGAGACGTGCTTCGTTGTAAGTGCTATATCCCAACCGGCGAAAAAAACGTGCAGCGGTTGCCGCGGACACACCTGCCGTATCAGCGAGTTCCGCAGCCGTATAGCTCGACAGAGAACTTTGTGCCCTCAAGACAACCTCGGCCAATTGCTTTTCACGCGGGGTCAGTTTCGCGTAGGCATTCATGATCCTCTCGTCGATCTGCATGTCATCTGGGTGCTCTTCGTCCAAGACACCGCCTCCTTCTGGCTCTGATGCAAATTACCTGGGTTGGTTTCATTTTTGATCTCTTCGGTGTCAATATGCCTCCCTCTGCCGTCGAGGCTCAAGGGGAGCATGAGGCATTGGGAGCTGTGGAAGGTAATCCACCTGCTCATCAGCGCGCCCCGCAGAGACGCCGTCATGGGTTGCTTTGAGATAATGGGATCCCGTTTCAAAGAACGCTAGAGCCGCGCGATGAGAATATTCTCATGCTGTCCATGAAGCGCGCGGCGGTTTCCCCTGTGCCTGCGCATGGCCAAAGATCTTTGAGCAGAACGGCCCATGATCGCGCCCATCAAACGGGGCGATCATGGGCCGTAAATATTGGCTTAGGCGGGCTGCCGAAGCAGCTCGGCAAGGTTTACCCGAGCGGCAATCTCTGACGCACCAAGGTTGTCCAATAGGAACTGCCCCACGCGATCACATCGTCGTTGAAATCGTATTTCGGGTGGTGCAGCGCTGCGGATGGCCCATTGCCGACATTGATCATCGCACCGGGCACCTCGTTGAGCATAAAGGAAAAATCCTCTCCGCCCAGCGTCTGCGGCATATCGAGGAACACGTTCTCGACGCCCGCCACCTCTTGCGCGGCCTTGGCGGCCAATTCGGTTTCACGCTCGTGGTTCACCGTCACCGGATAGTGGCGCAGGTATTCGGTCGTACCCACCGCACCATAGGCGGCGGCGATATTGCCGACCATGGCCGTCAAGCGCTCCTCGATCATGTCGCGCACCTCTTCGCGCAGCGTCCGCACTGTGCCGGTCAGGCTCACATCTTGCGGAATGACGTTGAACGCATTCCCGGCCTGAATGGTGCAAAGCGAAATCACCGCACTGTCGATGGGGTCCATATTGCGCGAGGTCAGCGTCTGAACCGCCTGCAACAGCGCCCCCGCGATGGGCAGCGGGTCGATGGTCTGTTCGGGACGTGCCGCATGGCCACCGCGCCCGGTGATGGTGATTTTCACCTCATCGACCGAGCCCATGATCGGCCCCGAGTTGATGGTGAACTGCCCGACCGGCAGGTTTGGACGGTTGTGCATGCCGTAGACCTCATCACAAGGCCAGCGGGTGAAGAGCCCGTCCTCGATCATCGCACGCGCCCCCGCGCCGCCCTCTTCGGCGGGTTGAAAGATCACAATTACCGTTCCATCGAACGCCCGGCTTTCCGCCAAATGTCGCGCAGCACCCAAAAGCATCGTGGTGTGACCGTCATGCCCGCAGGCATGCATTTTGCCCGGCACCTGCGAGGCGTAAGGCTTGCCGGTTTCCTCCACGATGGGAAGCGCATCCATATCGGCGCGCAGACCAATCGAGCGCCCGGATACATTGCTTTGACCCCGGATCACACCGACGACGCCGGTCTTGCCGATGCCCTCATGGACCTCGTCAACGCCCGCGGCGCGAAGTGCTTCGGCCACCTTCTGCGCCGTGCGTTCCACGTCATACAAAAGCTCGGGGTTCATATGCAGATCGCGGCGGAACTCCGTCAGATCGGCAACCTGTTTCGCGACCCAATTTTCGACAGCCATCTCAGGCCTCCTTCTTCATTCTGTAACGGAAATCGCAGTGGCTTGCACCTTTCATGATCGTCTGGGTCCGGGTCATTTCGATCTCCGGGTTGTAGCCGATGCAGAAATCACCATCGCGGTTGCAGGACAAAAGATGACCGATGTCGCCCAGCCCCATCTCCTGATACATCTCCGCGTATCGGCATTTCACCACGTTGAAATCCATCTTTTCTTCGGACATCTCAATCGTCTCGATTCTGAGCGCATCCTCGCGGGTCCAGTTCGGCTGGATCGCGGCGAAATCCGTCAGGTCGGGCGCGTGGCCCAGCTCTTCGGCCAGCATCTGGCCTTGTTCGATCGCCGATTTGGAACAGGCAGCCCCGATCACGGCCTCGGCCTCTTCGCGACCCGTGCGCTCGGTGATCACGTCGAGCACATGTTTGAGGATCATCGCCTCAATCCGGCGGCGCAGCAGGATCGGAACGTCGTTCAGGTCCATCTTTTTCTCTTCGGTCATAGGTTCACTTCCTTATGGTCCTGACGTTTGAGCCAGGCCAGATAGGTGGGGGCAAAGCGGCGCACAAATCCATGCACCGGGAAAGGATGCGGTTCTGTCACCGGCAGAGCCAGTTCGTCTTCGGGTTGGCCTGTGGCGGCGCGGGCCAACTCACGGCCCAAAGAGGTGCCAAGCGCGACGCCGCGCCCGTTACACCCGACCCAGGCCCAGCCATCAGGACCGAGTTTGTGAACACGCGGGAACCGGTCCCAGTTCATGCCGATATAGCCCGACCAGACATGGGTCATCTCAGGAACGCCCAACTCGGGGAAGGCCTCGGCGAGACTTTTCGCCGCTTTCTTACGCACGCGGTTGGCGACGTCAAAGGACCCCATCACGGCACCGCCGGTGATCAACCGATTGCGCGCATCATAGCGGAAAAACCGCAAATCCCCACGCGTGTCGGACACCGCCTGACGCCCCGGCAGGATTTTCTGACGCAGGTTGTCGCCCACAGGGGCTGTTGCCATTTGCCAGCTCAGAACCGGCACCACGGAATGCGCGATGCGGGGCGCCAGACGCGGGGCCAATTCGCCCGTGTAAGCGTTGGTCGCGAGGATCAGCGCACGGGCCTTGAGTGTGCCCTGCGCGGTCTTGATCACCCATTCTGAGCCGACGCGCTCATAAGACACCACGGGGCTGTCCTCATGGATCACCGCGCCCAGATGTTCCGCCACCCGCGCCATTTCGCGTGCCAAGGCCAGCGGGTTGATATGGCCGCCCGTCGGGTTGAACATGCCGCCGTACCAGAAGTCCGTGCCCAGAATGTCTGCACATTGTTGCGCGTCTTTCAACTCCGCCGGAAAGCCATAGCGCTGCCACGCATCGACCCGTTTTTGTGACAGTTTCACACGTCCGGGGCTATGCGCAGGTTGGAACCAGCCGTTCTGTTCCGCTTCTGCCTGCATGTCGAATTCGCGCACCAGATCAAAGAGCACATCGCCCGAGTTGCCGATCAGCCGCACCATGCGTTTGCCCGCCTCGCCATAACGCGAGACCCAGACATCGGGTTCGGCGGAGGTGAGGATCGGAATGACCTGACCGTTGTTGCGGCCCGACGCGCCCCAACCCGCGGCTGTGCCTTCGACAACAGTGACCGCATGGCCGCGTTTGCGGGCCTCGATGGCGGCAGACAGGCCGGTGAACCCCGCGCCGATCACGGCGACATCGGTTTCCTCGACGCCTGCGAGTGGCGCGGACAGCGGACGGTCTGGCGCGGTGGCGGCCCAGAGGGATTTGGGAAACTCGACAGACATCATGCGGCTCCTTCCGGGATCAAACCGGTGACTTCCTGCGGCAGCCAGAACCAGCGCAGCGCCTCTTCTTCGGCGGAGAGATCCGGCCCTTTGCAACAGGTCAGGGTTTTGGCAGTTTCGGCCAGAGCCTCAGCCTGCGCGAGACAGGTGGTGAAATCAGGCACTGTATCGGTGCTGGCGGCCTGCCCCTCCCACAGCGCGGAGAGCACGGAGGGGCAAGTGTCCTCAAACGCGGGCGTCGCGCGCCAAATGCCCTCGACGGCGTCCAATCGGTAATAGGTCAGCATGTCGAGACCGTGTTCTGCGACAAAGCGGATCGCGGCGGCGATTTTGTCCACATCCTCGTCCTCAAAGAACCAGTTCACCCCGAACCGCGCCCAGCCTGGGCGGAAGATCGAATGGCCATGCTGGACAGCGGCCTCATGGCGGGCGCTGGTCGTCAGGTCGATGTCGAGCAGAGAGTGACCGTAAGGCCCCGCACAAGAACAGCCCCCGCGCGCCTGAATGCCGAAGAGGTCATTGAGCAGCGCCACGACAAAGTTGTGGTGCAAGAGCTTGCCTTTGACGCGCAGATTAAACGAGAAAATCCCCAGACGCGGCACGTTGGACGGCCCCAAAAGCTCCATCCCCGGAATGGCGCGCAGCGCCTCTTCCATCCGGCGGGTCAGCACGGTTTCGCGGGCCTCGACACGGGCCTCGTCCATGTCACGCTTGAGCTGCATCACCATGCCGGCGCGGATGTTGTCGACGATGGCGGGCGTGCCGCCTTCTTCGCGATGCTCGGGATCGGTGATGTAGCTGTGGCCCTCAGACGTCACGTAGCTCACCGTGCCGCCGCCCGTCAGTGTCGGGCGCGCGGTGTCAAAGAGGCTGCGGTCTGCAATCAGCACGCCGGAGGCCCCGGGACCGCCGGGGAATTTATGCGGCGAGATCACGGCGGCGTCGATGCGGTCGCCTGCGCCCTCAGAGGTTGCCGAAAGCTCCACCGGCATATAGGGCGCGGCTGCGGCGAAATCGGCCACACAAAAGGCGTCATGCGCGTGGAGCAGCTTGGCGATGGCCCGCAAGTCGGTGCGCACGCCGGTGACGTTTGAGGCGGCGGAAAACGCGCCGATCTTAAGCGGCGCGTCGGCATGGGTTTTGAGGGCCTGCTCCAGCGCTTCAAGACAGATTGTGCCCGCCGCGTTCAGAGGAATGCGCACCAGTTCTGCGCCGCTTTCACGCCAGGGCAGATCGTTGGAGTGATGCTCATAGGGGCCGACAAAGACGACGCCCTCAGAGAGACCTTTCATCGCGAAGGCCCGCACCAGCTTGTCGACCGCGCCGGTCGCGCCAGAGCCTGTGAAAATCACGGCATGGTTTTCGTCCGCATCGACCGCCGTGCGCACCGCCTCGCGCGCCATTTCGCGCAGTTGCGTGGTGCGGCGCCCGACAAAGGAGGTCTCCGTATGGGTGTTGCCATAGTAAGGCAGTACATGGGTGCGGATCGCGTCCTCGATGAACCCAAGCGCGCGGCCGGAGGCAACATAATCCGCATAGATCAGCGCGCGGGGGCCGAAGGGGCCGGACATCGCCGCCCCCTCGCCGATCAGAGCGCTGCGGATATCTTTAAATTCCAGTGACATCATAAATCCTCAGGCGGCATCCGTGTGCAGCGACGGGGGTGTCCAGTCGCGGCCCGGAATGGAAGAGAGCAGGTTTTGCGTGTAGGGGTGCTGCGGGTTGGCAAAGACCTCGGCGGTGGGTCCGTGTTCGACGATCTCGCCCTTTTGCATGACGATGATCCGGTCACAAAGCTGGGCTGCGACGCGCAGGTCGTGGGTGACGAACAAAAGCGACAGGTTAAGCCGGTCGCGCAGGTCGGCCAAGAGCTTGAGCACTTGCGCCTGTACCGAGACGTCCAGCGCGGAGACGGGTTCATCGGCGACAATCACCTTCGGCTCCATCGCAAGCGCGCGAGCGATGCCGATGCGCTGACGCTGACCGCCGGAGAACTCATGCGGAAAACGGTTGGCAGCCGCAGGGGACAGCTCGACCAGCTCCAAAAGCCGCTTCGCATCCTCGCGGGCCTTTTTCGGATCGGCCCCATGCACGATAGGTCCCTGCGCGATGAGATCGACCACGCGTTTGCGGGGGTTGAGCGAGGCCATCGGGTCCTGAAACACCATCTGAATATGCTGACGCAGGGCGCGCAATTCTTTCGGCGTCGCGGCCAAAAGATCGGTGCCGTCCAACTCGACGGAGCCTTGGTCGCATTCCAGAAGACGCGTGACAATGCGCGACACGGTGGTCTTGCCAGAACCGCTTTCGCCCACCACGCCAAGGGTCTCGCCCTGACGCAGTTCAAAGGTCAGGTCCTTGACCGCCGTCACCGCTTTGCGTTTGCCCGAAAGCAATCCACCGCGTGCGGCAAAGGTCTTTTTCAGACCCGTCCCCTTCAGCACGACAGGCGCGTCAGAGGCGGCTTTGACCGGCGGCGGCGTCAGCGCAGGAACGGCGCCGATCAGCGCGCGGGTGTAGGGGTGTTGCGGGCGGTTGAGCACCGCATCCGTCGTGCCGCTTTCGACCAGCTCACCACGGCAGAGCACGGCCACCTTGTCGGCAATCTCCGCCACCACGCCAAAGTCGTGCGTGATGAAGAGAACCCCCGCGCCCTCTTCCTCCTGCAACTCACGAATGAGTTTGAGGATTTGCAACTGGGTCGTCACGTCGAGCGCCGTGGTCGGCTCGTCCGCGATGATCAGTTTCGGCGAGAGCACCAAAGACATAGCGATCATCACCCGCTGACGTTGACCGCCGGAGATTTGATGCGGGTAGGCGTTATAGGCCGACGCGGGCTCGGGGATGTGGACGCGCTCCAGCATCTCAAGTGCGCGGGCCTTGCGCTCCGCCTTGGTCATTTTGGTGTGGAGCCGCAGCACCTCGTCGATCTGCCAGCCCACGGTTTTCTGCGGGTTGAGCGCAGTCATCGGTTCCTGGAAGATCATCGAAATATCGGCGCCGCGCAGCTTGCGCATCTCGGCATCCGATTTGCCGCGAAGCTCTTCGCCCATAAAGCGGATCGCACCGCCGGTGACGCGCACATGCGGCTCCGGCAGAAGGCCCATGATGGCGCCCGCACAAAGCGATTTGCCGGAGCCACTTTCGCCGACAAGGCAGACAATCTCGCCCGCATTAATCGTTAGGTCGAGGCCTTCAAGAGCATAGGGACGGTCCGCGCCTTTGGGCAGGGAAATCTCCAACTTGCACAGATCGAGAACGGGAGGAGGTGTCTTGGTCATTTCTTCTGCCTCGGATTGAGCGCATCGTTGAGCCCTTCGCCCAGAAGCGAAAAGGACAGCACAGTCAGGATGATCGCGATACCGGGGATCACGGCGCAATAGGGCGCGGAGCGCAGCACGGCGCGGCCTTGGCCGATCATATTGCCCCAGCTTGCGTAGTTCGGGTCGCCCAGTGCGAGGAATGCCAGCGCGCTTTCCATCAGGATCGACAGCGCCATAATCACAGACGCGTACACCACGATGGGCGGCAAAGCATTGGGGAGGATTTCGCGGAAAATGATCGAGGTGTTCGACACGCCGAGATTGCGCGCGGCATCGACGAATTCCCGGTTTCGGAGCGACATGAACTCGGCGCGGACCATACGGGCGGGCGCGGTCCAGCTGACGATGCCAATGGCCAGCGTGATCCATTCGATCTTGGACCCCATGATGGCGACGAGCGTCAAAAGGAGGACAAAGTTCGGGATGGTCTGAAAGGCTTCGGTGATGCGCATCAGAACATCATCGACCCAGCCGCCGAAGTAGCCGGCGAGCGCGCCGATCACGACGCCGATCACGATGGCCACAAGCGTGGCGACCACGCCGATCAAAAGCGAAATACGCGCGCCGTAGAACACCCCGGAGAGCACATCGCGGCCCAACTGGTCGGTGCCCAAAGGCGTGGCCCAATTGACAAAGGGCGGGGTCAGGGGATCGCCCGCGCGACGCAGCGGATCGCCGGGATCAATGATGCCCGCCGTCAGCGCCATGAGCACGACGAGGACAAAGAGCACAAGGCCAAGCAAAGCGGCACGGTTGCGTTTGTAGCGGCGCCAGAACATGACGTAGCGCGGCGGTTCAGGGGGTGCGATTTCAGTGTCGGCGAGGGTCATGCGAGTTCGATCCGGCTGTCGAGACGTGCGTAAAGCAGGTCGGTGAGGAAATTGACGACGACAACGATGATGGCACACAGAAAGATGATGCCCATCAGCGTGTTCATGTCGCGCTGCACGACGGACTGATAGGCGAGCTGGCCCAGTCCCGGCAGGGTGAAGATGGTTTCAACCACGATGGAGCCGCCCAGTACGGTGGAGAACTGAAGCCCCAAAAGCGTGACCACCGGCAAGAGCGCGTTGCGCATGATGTGGTGGGTCATGAGGCGGCCCTCGCGGGCGCCCTTGGCGCGGGCGGTGCGGACATAATCGAGATCGGCCACTTCCATCACGGAGGCCCGCATCAGGCGCAGATAAAACGCCAGATAGATCAGAGACAAAGCGGTTGTCGGCATGATCAGGTGGCGCACCACATCCCAGACGTGATCCCAGCCGGTGTAGAAGGCGGCGATGGTTGTGATCCCGCCCACCGGCAGCCAGCCGAGCTTCACGGAGAAGACCAGCATGAGCATCAGAGACAGGAAGAACGAGGGCGTGGCGTAGAACACGAGGCCCAGCACCGAAATCAGGTTGTCGGTCGCGGAATAGGCACGGCGCGCAGCAATGGCGCCCAAAACGATCCCGGCGCAAAAGGCGATGCTCAAAGAGGCGGCCATCAGCATCAGCGTCGTGCCGAGGCGGTCCATCAAAACGGTCGCGACGGGTTGCTCATAGACAAAGGACCAGCCGAAATCGAAAGACGCCAATTTGACCATATAACGCCAGAGCTGCACCCAAACGGGTTGGTCAAGACCGTATTCGGCCCGAAGCCGCGCGATGAAGGCGGCATCTGCGCCCCCCATGTCGCCCACAAGCGCATCGACCGTGTCGCCGGGCGCCAGTTTGAGCAAAAGAAACGTGCCGATCATGATCAGGATGACCACGGGAATGGCCTGAACCAACCGCCTCAGCGCGTAAGTCAGGATCGGGGGCATGTGCAGTGTCATTGTCTTTGGATCCTTCGGGATCATGGGCAAATGTCAAAAGAGCGGGCGCGCAGGAACGACGCGCCCGCCAGTGTCAGATCACTGTTCGAGCCAGAGATCGTACCAGCTCGACGAGTTCCACCGCGGCGTGTTGTGGTGGTTGCGGAGCTTGGTCGAGGTGACGGAGATGAACGGGTGCTCGATCGCGAAGATCACCGGCAGCTCTTCCATCGCACGGGCCTGAATCTCGTGATACATTGCGGCGCGTTTCTCGACGTCCAGCTCGGAGGCCGCATCGTCGATCATCTGGTCGATCTCTTCACTCTTCCAACCGAACTGGTTGGTCCAGGGCGTGCCATTCGGCTGACCGGAGCGCAGCCACACCATGGTGGACACAGCTGGGTCAGAGCGGAACTGGTGCCAGCCGTTTGCAGTGTCGAAATCATGGTCGCGGTAGACGCCATTGAGGAACCCCGGCGCGTCGTTGGTGAGAATCTCGACATCAATGCCGATCTCTTTCATCGCCTGCGCGTAATATTCCGCCCAAAGCTGCGTGTATTCCCCCCAAGGCGCCGGACGGTGTTTCAGGTGAAAGCGGAAACCATCGTCCTGCACCGGATAGCCCGCTTCGTCGAGCATCTGCTTGGCGAGTTCCGGATCGTAGTCATAGGTCGGCACGTCGTCGGTGTAGTTGATGCCACCTGCGCTCGGCACCGGACCGCGCCCCGGTTTGGCAAAGCCATGCATGATCGTCTGGATCGCGTAGTCGATGTCCAAACCATGATACATCGCCTGACGCACTTTCAGGTCCGCGAGGATCGGATTGCGGTGATTGAATTCGACGGTCGAGTGGGCAACGTTGTTTTCATAGCCCATGGTGCCCACGTCAAAGCGATCATCCTCACCGAAGCGCGCCACATCGGCCATGGAAACGCCGATAAAGCCGGACTCATGCACTTCGCCCGCTTCCAAAGCGGCGGCGGCCGCAGATTTGTCCGTGATGAAACGCCAGACGATGCGGTCGAGATAGGGGTAGCCCTCACGCCAGTAGTCTTCGTTTTTCTCGGCCAAAACATATTGCCCGCGCTGATATTCGACGAATTTGAACGGGCCGGTGCCGACAGGGGCGGTGTTGTATTCGTTCTTCAGGATGTCGGTGCCTTCGAACAGGTGTTTCGGCACCGGATGACCCAGATCGGGCATGGCGGCGACAAAGAGTTCGAGCGGCATCGGTTTGGAATAGTTGAACACCGCCGTGTGCGGGCTCGGGCAATCGACGCTTTCAAGGTTGGCCTGAAGCGCGGAGGAATAGTTCAGCAGCTCTTTCCAAAGCTCCATCGCCGAAAACGCCACGTCGTCACAGGTGAAGGGTTCGCCATCGTGCCAGTTCACGCCTTCGCGCAGCTGTACCGTGATCGCCAGACCGTCGTCGGAGCTGGACCATTCGGTCGCCAGCACCGGCTCGTAGCCCTCATAGCTTTTGTCGATCAGCGGCTCCATGATCTTGCCGGTGATGTTGTACACCCCGGTGGACGCGCGCAGGCCCGGATTGAGGATGCGCTGTTCAGAAATCATGTGGATGACGGCGGTGCCGCCTTTTTGGACCTCTTCCTGCGCTAGGGCCGAGAAGGCCACGGAACTCAGAGCCCCGGTCATGGCGAGCGTCAGCCCCGCCTGTTTCATCGTCAAACTCATCTTTTCTGGTTCTCCCGGTCAAGTTTTTGCCCTCTATCGGGCCTGTGCGGACGTTTTGCCCCCTCACCTGAGTGTAGCATGACGCATTCGTCAACATCAAAAACCAACTTTTAATACAAGATTGGAAAAAAATTCTACACAATGATTAAATATTGGTGCTAGCATCCTCATTAAAGCGACAACACTGGGACAGAACATATGACAAAAACTGCATGGATCACCGGCGCGGGCTCCGGCATCGGCGCGGCCATGGCAAAAGGCTTTGCAGAGGCCGGTTATCGCGTAGCACTGACCGCGCGCGGGCGCGACAGCCTCGAGGCCGTGGCCGCCACCCTGCCCGACCCAGAGGCCGCTTTGATCCTGCCCGGTGATGTCACCGATCGCGCGGGCATGGCGGAGGCCGCCGAGACCATCGTGGCGTGGTCCGGCGGGCTAAATGTTCTGTGCAACAACGCCGGTCTCAACATTCCAAAACGCAGCTGGGCCGATCTCGATTGGGACAGTTGGGACAGGGTGATCG
The DNA here is from genome assembly GCF_048270365.1 of Celeribacter sp. NCBI lineage: Bacteria > Pseudomonadati > Pseudomonadota > Alphaproteobacteria > Rhodobacterales > Roseobacteraceae > Celeribacter > Celeribacter sp. The sequence continues at coordinate 19,762 of NZ_JBLWTA010000019.1, read as the reverse complement.
ACGTCAACATCACCGGCGCGCTCAATGTGATTGCCGCCTGCCTGCCGATCATGCGCACGCAAAAGGACGGTGTGATGATCCACACCTCAAGCTGGGCCGGGCGGTTTCATTCACCGGTCAGCGGCGTGGTCTACGGCGCGTCGAAACATGCGCTCTCCGATCTGTCGCTGAGCCTCAACGACGAAGAGGGCAAGAACGGCATTCGTTCCACCGCGCTTTGCCCCGCCGAGGTGGCGACCCCGCTTTTGGCGAAACGCCCCGGTTTTGACGCAGAGAAAATGGCCGCGATGATCCAGCCCGAAGATATGGCGAAGACCGCGCTCTTTGTGGCGGAGATGCAGCCCGGCATTTGCCTGCCCGAAATTGTCCTAAGCCCCGTTCGCACGTAACGCATAGATAAAGAGACACGCACATGACCCATCCCGGCTCCCATCCCGTTAAAGGCATCGACCATTGTTTTGCCCTCGTCGACGATCTCGACCACGCCGCCGCACAATATAAAGCGCTTGGATTTACCCTCTCGCCGCGCGGCACGCATTCCGCCGCCAAGGGCACGGCAAATTACACCATCATGTTCCCCGACGATTATTTCGAGCTTTTGGGCGTCGTCACCCCGACCGAGTTGAACGCCTCCCGGCGCGAGATGTTGGCCACGATGGGTCAGGGGCTTCATGCTATTGCCTGTCGCATCGACGACGCCGAAGCCGCCGCCGAGGCTTTGGGAAATCTCGGCATCGCCACGCAGGGGCTTGGCAGTTTTTCGCGTCCGGTCCCCCTGCCCGACGGCTCCGAAGGCCTCGCCGCTTTTTCCACCGTCAGCTTTACCACGGATGAGACCCCATTCGGCACGGTGTTCATGTGCCAACACAAAACCCGTGAGACGGTGTGGATTCCGGAGCTTTTGGAACACGCCAACACCGCCTGCGGATTGGACGCCGTGCTTGCGATCTCCGAGACGCCCGAAGAGGACGCCCCGCGGTTTGCCCGGCTTTGGGCCGAGGGCACCGTTCAGACCGAGGACGGGCTCACGACCATCACGACAGGCCCCAATTCTGCGCCGCTCATCCTCGCGACGGCGGCGCGCATGTCCGCTCTTTATCCCGGGATCGACATCTCTGGCACGACCAAGGGCGCGTTCACGGCGCTCCGCATCAAAGTGCGCAGCCTTGAAACACTGCGCGACTGCCTTAAAGATGCGAATGTAAAGATTTGTGACACCGCCTCCGGCCTGGCCGTGGGACCCGAATTTTCAGCCGGTGTAATTTTGGAGTTTGTTGCCGCATGACAGAGCCTCGCCCCCGCAAAACCGGATCGAAACCGATCGAAAGCATGACGTTCGACGAAACCGATCAACGCATTCTGGAAATCCTTCAACAGGACAGCGACACGCCGATTCAGGCCATTTCCGAAGCGGTGGGCCTGTCGACAAACCCATGTTGGCGGCGGATCAAGCGGATGGAAGAGGCCGGCGTGATCAAGAAACGCGTTGTCCTCGTGGATCAGATCCGCGCCAATGTGCCCCTGACCGTGTTCATCGGCGTCAGCACCTCACGCCACGAGATCGATTGGCTCAACACCTTTCGCGAGCTGATCGATGAGATCCCGGAAGTGGTCGAAGCCTACCGCCTCACGGGGACTGTGGATTACATCCTCAAGGTCGTGGTGGCAGATATGGCCGCCTATGATGCGGTCTATAAACGCATGATTCAACGGCTTGAGTTCAGCCAGGTGAATTCCATGATCTCCATGGAAGAACTGAAATTCACCACTGCCATTCCAACAGACCATTTGTAATGAGCGGCACCGCGGTCCGCAGTGGCCACGGACCGTCGGCGGCGGTGGCGTTTAGGCGATCACGCTAAGAGATGACGTTGGCTCAACACGCTCTCAACACGAATGGGCACGTCTCTAACGTCAAAGTAAGAGGCCTCTCGCATTCGAAAATGGAGAGGCCCCTCATCGCGAACGATCCAAGCTTAAAGCCGGTCAGACGATCCCGCCGCCAGCGCCCGACACTTTCGGACGCTCCGACGCCACCTTTGTGCGGTATCCTGAGGCGCGGTAGGTCACAACCGGATCAATGGCCGCCCCTTTTTCCAATCGCGCCATTTGCAGGATCGGATCGACATCCGTGCGGAACCCGGCACGCAGTGTAGCGGAGGCCATAAGCGCGTCGTTTGCGTCCTGATACCCGGCAAGTGCCGCACGATCGACGAGGCTCGCCTGAACATAGGCGCGCTGGATTTCAACGGCGGAGATCATCAGGCTTTCAATCGGATCGGTCACATTGTGGCTCTGGTCGATCATATGCGACAGGTCGAGGTCCGGCGTGCCCTCGGCATCCACCAACTCATTCCAGACGAGGAACAGGCGATAGGGCTCAATCGTGCCGCTGTCGAGATCGTCGTCGCCGTATTTCGAGTCGTTGAAGTGGAAGCCACCGAGTTTGCCCGCGTGAATGAGCCGCGAGATGATCATCTCGATGTTCACATTCGGCGCATGGTGACCGAGATCCACGAGACATTTCGCCTTCTCGCCCAATTCCTGCGCGGTCAAAAGCGAGGTGCCCCAATCCTGAACCACGGTGGAATAGAAGGCGGGTTCATAGATCTTGTGTTCGGAGAAAATCGACCAATCCTCCGGCAGACCTTTGTAGATGTCCTTCATCGACGACAGGTAGCGTTCGAACTGGCGGCCCATGTGGGTCTGGCCCGGAAAATTCGCCCCGTCGCCAATCCAGACGGTGAGCGCCTTCGACCCGATGCTCTCTCCGATCTCGATGCATTCGAGGTTGTGCTCGACGGCCTGCGCGCGGGTCGCGGCGTCAACGTGCGAGAGCGAGCCGAATTTATAGGACTGCGCCTGATCCGGTTGATCTTGGAACGTGTTGGAGTTCATCGCGTCAAAGCGCAGCCCATGTTCCTCGGCCTTCGCCAAGAGATCAGAAGGCGCGGCCTTGTCCCATGGAATATGCAGCGACACGGACTCTGCGGCGCCGGTCAATTTATGGATCACGCCACAATCGTCGAGCTTGTCGAAAATGTCGCGCGGCTCACCCTCGCCGGGGAAACGCGCAAAACGTGTCCCGCCAGTGCCCGTGCCCCAAGACGGCACCGCCACGGAAAACCCTTTGGCGCGCTCTTTGATGGCGTCGATATCGACACCATTGCGCGACAGTTTTTCGCCCAGGGCGTCGTAATCTTTTTGCAGGTCAGCGTCGCGTGCGGCGTTCTGAGCCTCGATGATATTGGTGTCGATCATGATTTCCTCCCGTGAAAACTGCGCGCCCTGCCCCGTTTCGAGCGGGGCGCGCAGCTTGGTCTGTGCGGTGACGTCTTGGTCTTAGCGGGTAAAGGCCTGCACGTTGCCGGCATCTACGTTGACGATGTTGCCGGTCGATTTTGCGGATTGTTCCGACGCAAAGAAATAGGCCGCTTCGGCGATGTCCTCAGGCAGGACGGAACGTTTCAGCATGGAGCGCTGGCGATACATTTCCTCCAGCCCCTCTTTGTCGGTGCCATAGGTGCCCGCGCGCTGTTCCAGCCATTCGCCTTCCCAAATCTTCGATCCGCGCAGAACCGCATCGGGGTTCACGACGTTCACACGAATGCCCGCCTCAGCCCCTTCGAGCGCCAGACAGCGCGCGAGGTGGATTTCGGAAGCTTTCGCGGTGCAATAGGCCGACGCGTTCGGGCTGGCCGCGAGGCCGTTTTTCGACGCCACGAACACGATAGAGCCACCGAGGCCCTGCGTGCGCATCACTTTGAACGCTTCGCGGGACACGAGGAAGTACCCCGTGGACAGGATGTCCATGTTCTTGTTCCAGAGCGCGAGCGTGGTCTCTTCGACCGGCGCGGAAGAGGCGATGCCTGCGTTGGAGACGAGGATGTCGACCCCGCCGAATTCGACAGAGGTATATGCATAGGCGCTTGCGACAGCGTCTTCGTCGGTCACGTTCATCACCACAGAGCGGACAACATCCGCGCCGTATTGCTTGGCGAATCCGGTGCGCACCTCATCAAGCGCGGTCTCGTTGATGTCTGCGAGCATGACGCAGGCGCCTTCTTGCAGATACCGCGCCGCCGTTGCAGCCCCGATCCCGCCAGCACCGCCGGTGACAAGCGCCACACGACCGGCCAGAGATTTCGGTTTCGGCATCCGTTGCAGTTTGGCCTCTTCGAGGAGCCAATATTCAATGTCGAAGGCTTCCTGTTCCGGCAGGCCGCAATATTCGGACACCGCAGCAGAGCCACGCATCACATTGATGGCGTTGACGTAGAACTCGCCGGAAATCCGTGCGGTGGCGCGGTCCTTGGCAAAGGTGATCATGCCAACGCCAGGAACGAGATACACAACCGCATTCGGGTCGCGCAGCGCGGGCGAATTGTCATGTTTGCAGCGCTCGTAATAGGCGGCGTAATCTTCACGATAGGCCGCGATCTGCGCATCCAGACCGGCGAGCACCTCGTCGATGTTGTTTTTCGCAGGGTCGAAATCCAGCACGAGCGGGCGAATCTTGGTGCGCAGGAAGTGATCCGGGCAGGACGTCCCGAGTGCCGCCAGATCGCGCATATCTTTCGCGTTGACGAATTCGAGCACGGTGTCGGAGTCGTCGAAATTGCCAACCATGTGCTGCGCGCCGGAGACAAAGCCACGGATCGCAGGCATCAGTTTCGCGGCCACGTCGCGACGGGCCGCAGACGCAAGGCTCTCATGCACAGCACCGCCAAAGGCCGGAACGTCCGCAGTCTTTTCTTCGAAATAAGCGATGGCTTTGTTGATGATCTCAAGCGTCAGCTCATAGCAGGTCTTCGCATCGTCATCCCAAGTGAAAAGCCCGTGGGATTCGAGAACGACGCCCTTTGCGTCGGGGTTCTCAAGACAGAATTTTTCAAGCCACAGGCCCAGCTCATAGCCCGGCTTTTTCCACGGAAGCCAACCGATGTCGTCGCCAAAGATCTCTTGGGTCAGCGCCTTGGAGTCTTTCGAGGCCGCAATCGCGATGATCGCATCCGGATGCATGTGATCAACGTGCTTGCGCGGCACGTAGGCGTGAAGCGGCGTGTCGATGGAGGCCGCGCGCGGGTTTAGATTGAAGGTGCAATGCGGCAGATAGCCGACCATTTCATCCTCGAACGCAAGGCCGCGATATTTGCCTTTCAGCGCACGGAGTTTGTCCATGTAAAGGGTCGCGAACCCGTCCATTTTGATCGAACCCACGTCCCCGCCGGAGCCTTTGACCCAGAGAACCTCGGCCTTTTCGCCCGTCAGAGGATCATCCTCCATCACTTTCGCCGACGTGTTGCCGCCACCGTAGTTGGTCACGCGCTTGTCGGAGCCCAAAAGGTTCGAACGATAAAGTAGTTTTTCAGGCTCGCTCATATCTTTCGCTTTGGCATCATCCCAAAGCGAAGCGAGCCGCGTGGACGCGGATGTCATGGTGATCTCCTCCCGATCATCAGGTAGTGGATGGTCTTGTATTGAGCCAAATCTGCGTGGACTGCGTCAGATTGTCAATCATAAATAATCAAAATCAATCATTATGCAGGTGCAGAATGATTGATTTGACATTTTATGATTGACAATGATCGTTTTGAGAGCCACGTTTTAGCAACGGGAGGAGCTTCATCAATGCACGAGAGAGAACGCCACGGAATCATTCTGTCTGCTGTTCAGGACCGCCCGGTCGTGACCGTCGTTGAACTGTGCGGCCTGACAGATGCGTCTGAGGCTACTATTCGTAGAGATATTGCGGCCTTGCATGTCGCAAAGAAACTGCGCCGCGTGCGGGGCGGGGCCGAAGCGCTCGCGCCCAATCCCTTCCCCGGGCTTGCGGGTCGTCCTTTTGCTGTGAATGAAACGCGCAACATCAAGCAAAAGCAAGCAATCGCGCGCGCCGCCGTCGACATGGTCGAAGACGGGGAACCGATCATCATCAACGGCGGCACGACCACATTCCAGATGGTGCACCCGCTGGCCACGCGCCGCTGTCAGGTGTTCACCAACTCGTTTCCGATTGCCGAACATCTTTTGAAGACCTCGAAAAACTCGGTGCTGATTTCCGGCGGCGTGATCTACCGCGAGCAAAACATCGTGCTGTCGCCTTTCGACAATGACGTGACGCGCAACTTCTACGCGCGCCGCATGTTCATGGGGGCGCAAGGCGTCGCGCCCTTGGGCGTGATGGAAGCCGACCCGCTGCTCATCCAGGCCGAACAGAAACTGATCGGTCAGGCCGATGAGCTTGTGCTTCTGGTCGATTCCACGAAATTCAAAAACCGGTCGAGCCTTGTGCTCTGTCCGCTTGATCGCATCGACGTGCTGATTACGGACGAGGGCATTGGCGACCGGGAGGCGGCCATGATTGAGGCCGCCGACATCAAACTCATCGTCGCGCCATCCAGCGCAGCGCAGGAGGACGTCGCATCCTGACATTGCTCGGGGCGCAAAATTCAACCAGGAGACTTAGGGAGGACTCCACATGAAAAAACTATCGAAACTGCTGACCACCGCCGCCATCGCGACGGGCCTGTTCGCAGGAGCTGCGTCTGCCGAGGACATGCGCATCGCTCTGGTCGTGAAGGCTCTGGGGATCGGTTTCTTCGAAGCAGCCGCAAAAGGCGCCGAAGAGGCCGCATCCGAACTGGGTGGCGTGGAAATCATCTACACCGGCCCGACCGACACCACCGCCGAGGGCCAGATCGAAGTGATCAACTCGCTCATCGCGCAGAATGTCGATGCCATCGCCGTGTCCGCCAACGACACTGACGCGCTCGTGCCGACCCTGAAAAAAGCGATGCAGCGCGGCATCACGGTGATCTCTTGGGACTCCGGCGTGGCCGAAGACGGTCGCCAGATGCACCTTAACCCCTCGTCCAACCCGTTGATCGGCAACATGATCATCAAACTGGCCGCCGATGAATTGCCTGAGGGCGGCGAAGTGGCCGTCTTGTCCGCCACCACCACCTCCACGAACCAGAACATCTGGATCGACGAGATGAACAAGGTGATGGGCAACTACCCGGGCGTCGAAGTCGTCGCGACCGTCTACGGCGATGACCTTGCCGACAAATCCTATCGTGAAGCCACCGGCCTCATGCAGTCCTACCCGGACCTCGACGCCATCATCGCGCCGACGTCTGTGGGCATCGTGGCCGCCGCTCAGGCCGTGGTGGACGCTGGCAAAGTGGGTCAGGTCAATGTGACCGGTCTCGGCCTTCCGTCCGAAATGGCCGGTGCAATCGAAAGCGGCGCGTCCAAATCCTTTGCGATCTGGAACCCGATCGATCTCGGCTATTCCGCGACGATGATCGCCTATCACCTGTCCAAAGGCGACGCCGTGGCGGAGCCGGGCGCCAGCATCCCGATGGGCCGCATGGGCGAAGTGACGCTTGATGAGACGAACTCCGGCGCAATGGCCGATCCGTTCGTTTACGACGCGTCCAATATCGCAGACTTCAAAGACATCTTCTAACTCCCGAAGACGGTCTTTGCGGGCGGCGCTCTCCACATCCAGACACTGGGCCAAGGCGCCGCCCAACTCCACTTTTTCGACAGACATATAGCCAATGGGGTAGCCATGGGCCACGCACAAACACATGCCGCGCCGGTGCTCGCGCTCGACGGCATCACCAAGACATTCCCGGGCGTCAAAGCGCTCGATGGCGTCACGCTCGAGCTTTTTGCCGGACAGGTGACAGCGCTGATCGGAGAAAACGGCGCGGGCAAATCGACCGTGGTGAAAACGCTCACGGGGATTTACCAGCCGGACGGCGGGCGCATTCTCGTGGACGGAGAAGAGGTGCGGTTTCCGACCGCGCAGGACGCCTCTGCTGCGGGTGTGACAGCGATCCATCAGGAAACCGTGCTGTTCGACGAATTGTCTGTCGCCGAAAACATCTTTCTCGGCCATGCGCCCAAAGGGCGTTTTGGCCTCATTGACCGCGCCGCCATGCACCGAAAAGCCCAGAGCATTCTCGACGGGATCGGGGCGGAAATTGACGCAGGTGTGCGCCTAAAAGATCTCGGCATCGCGTCCCGTCACCTCGTCGCCATTGCGCGCGCCCTCTCTGTCGAGGCCCGCGTTGTGATCATGGACGAACCGACCGCCGCGCTGAGCCGCAAAGAGATCGAAGAGCTTTACGAGCTTGTGGATGCACTCAAGGCGCAGGGCAAAGCGATCCTGTTTATCTCTCACAAGTTCGACGAAATCTTCCGCATCGCCGACCGCTACACCGTCTTTCGTGACGGGCAGTATATCGGCGCGGGCGACATGGCGGACATCACCGAAGCCGAGTTGGTGAAAATGATGGTCGGGCGTTCGGTCGACCAGATTTTCCCGAAACGCGCCGCTCAGATCGGCGAAGATGTGTTGATCGTTGCTGGCTACAGCCACCCCACCGAATTCGAAGACATCCACTTCACCCTGCGCCGTGGTGAAATCCTCGGGTTCTACGGGCTTGTGGGCGCAGGCCGTTCGGAATTCATGCAAAGCCTGATCGGTGTGACACGGCCCTCGAAAGGCGCGATCCGGCTGAACGACAAAGTGCGGGTCATCCGCTCGCCCGCCGACGCCATCGCCGCCGGGATCGTCTATGTCCCCGAAGATCGCGGCAAACAGGGCGCGATCCTCGACATGCCGATTTTCCAGAATGTCACCCTGCCCTCGCTGCCGCGCCTGTCCAAAAACGGCTTCACCCAGATGGCTGAGGAATTCGCGCTTGCCCGCCAATACACGGAACGGCTCGATCTGCGTGCGGCCTCGCTCGACACCACGGTGGGGAGCCTGTCCGGCGGCAACCAGCAAAAGGTGGTCATCGCCAAATGGCTCGCCACGCAGCCGACCGTCATCATTCTCGATGAACCGACCAAAGGCATCGACATCGGGTCCAAGGCCGCTGTGCACGACTTTATGTCGGAACTCGCCTCCGAAGGTCTCTCCGTCATCATGGTCAGCTCTGAAATCCCGGAAATCCTCGGCATGTCCGACCGCGTGATCGTCATGCGCGAAGGCCGGATGGTGGCCGAGTTGGAAGGCGACGAGCTGACCCCCGAAACCCTCGTCCGCCACGCGGCGGGTATCTCATCGAAAGGAGAAGCAGCATGACCCTGCTGAAATCCCGCGAGGCGATCCTTGTTGGCGCCATCCTGCTTCTTCTGGCTCTGGTCGCGAGCCGTTTCCCGGGGTTTGTGACCCCTTCGAACCTCATCGCCGTATTCACCGACACCGCGCCGCTGATCATCCTCGCGCTGGGGCAGATGGTCGTCATCCTGACCCGCTCCATCGACCTGTCGGTCGCCGCGAACCTCGCGTTGACGGGGATGGTTTGTGCTCTGATCAACGTCGCGATTCCGGGCGTTCCGGTGCCGGTTCTGGTCGCCTTGGCGCTCGGGCTTGGTGCGCTGATGGGCGCGATCAATGGCTTTCTGGTCTGGAAACTGACGATCCCGCCCATCGTGGTGACGCTTGGCACGATGACGATTTTCCGCGGCATCATCTTTCTTTTGACCAACGGCAGCTGGGTGAACTCCCACCAGATGAGTACCGCCTTCAAAGCCTTCCCGCGCGAGAACATCCTCGGCCTGCCGGTCCTCGGCTGGATCGCGGTTCTCGTCACGCTGATCCTTGGCCTTGTCATGAGCCGGACCACATTGGGACGTGCCTTTTTCGCGGTCGGCGGCAATCCCCATGCGGCCGTCTACACCGGCATCAATGTCGGTCGGACCCAGTTTCTGGCCTTCGTGATTTCCGGCATGTTGGCCGGCCTCACCGGCTACCTCTGGGTCGCACGTTACGCCGTGGCCTATGTCGACATTGCGGGCGGGTTCGAGCTTGATGTCGTCGCGGCCTGTGTGATCGGCGGCATCTCCATCGCGGGGGGCATCGCCACCGTCGCGGGCGCCGTCTTGGGCGCGCTGTTCTTGGGCATCATCAAGAACGCCCTGCCGGTGATTGACGTCTCCCCCTTCTGGCAACTCGCCATCTCCGGGGCTGCGATCATCATCGCCGTGACCTTCAACTCCCGCGCTGGCCGCTCGAAAGGCCGTGTCATTCTCAAATCCGCGGAGCATGCCCAATGAGCCTTGCAGAGACACAAAAGACCGCCGCCCGTCACATTCCCGACCGGCTGACGACGCCGCTCGCGCGGACGCTCAAAAGCTGGGAAAGCCTGCTGTTGTTGGTGGCCATCGGGATTTTCATCCTCAACAGCTTTGCCTCGCCTTACTTTCTGAATGCGTGGAACCTGTCGGATGCGACGTTCAACTTTACGGAAAAGGCGATGATCGCCTTTGCGATGGCACTGCTGATCATTTCAGGTGAGATCGACCTCTCCGTCGCCTCCATCATCGCGCTCGCCTCCACAGCGATGGGTCTCGTGATGCAGGCGGGGTTTGGCACCCCTGCGATTGTCGCCACGGGCCTCGTGACCGGCTTGCTTTGCGGCGCCTTCAACGGTGTGCTTGTCACCCGCCTTGGCCTCCCGTCCATCGTTGTGACCATCGGCACCATGAGCCTGTTTCGCGGCATCAGCTATATCGTCCTCGGCGACGGCGCGTTTCGTGGTTACCCCTCTGAGTTCGCGTGGTTCGGCCAGGGGTACGTGTTCTGGGTGATCACGGTTGAGCTGACGATCTTTGCAATCCTCGCGGTGATCTACGGCATCGTGCTGCACAAAACCAATTTCGGCCGCGCGGTCTACGCCATCGGAAACAATGCCACCGCCGCGACCTTTTCCGGCATCCGTGTGGAGCGGGTGAAGTTCATCCTCTTCCTGCTCACGGGTCTGATGTCGGGGCTGGCCTCCGTCTGCCTCACCTCGCGGCTCGGCTCAACACGCCCCTCCATCGCCTCTGGCATGGAATTGGAAGTCGTGACCATGGTGGTGCTTGGCGGTGTCAGCATCCTCGGCGGGTCCGGCTCGATCCCCGGTGTAGTGATCGCGGCCTTTGTGATGGGCCTCGTGACCTTCGGGCTTGGCCTTTTGAACGTGCCGGGGATCGTGATGTCCATTGTGGTCGGCGCGCTGCTGATCGGGGTGATCGCCCTGCCGCGCATCTACCATAGCTTGCGGAGGACATAATGGAAAAATACGCTTTCCGCATGGTCCTCAATGAGGGGTGTCTTGACGAGTATCGCAAACGCCATGACGAAATCTGGCCGGAGCTGGTCACCCTGCTCAAAGACGCGGGTGTCGAGGATTACTCCATCCACTACGACCCCGAGACCCGTCACCTGTTTGGTGTCCTCTGGCGGCGCGACGATCACGGCATGGCGGCCCTGCCCGACCATCCGGTGATGAAACGCTGGTGGGCACATATGGCGGACATCATGGAGACCCATTCGGACAATCGCCCGAAAGAGCAACCGCTTGAAACCGTGTTTCACCTGCCATGACCACGCCGCGTCATATCGCCGTTCTCGATGTTGGGAAAACCAACGCCAAGCTCGCCTTGGTCGATGCCGACAGCCTGACGGAAATCGCCGTCGTCACCCGTCCGAACACCGTTCTGACGGGACCGCCCTGGCCGCATTTCGACCTTGAAGGGCATTGGGCGTTCTTTCTCGACCACCTCGCGGCATTCCATGAAAGCCACGGGATCGACGCCATTTCCGTCACCACACATGGCGCCTCGGCAGTTTTACTTGATGCGAAGGGCGAACTGGCCGCCCCAATGCTCGACTACGAACACGACGGGCCGGATAGCCTCACCTCTGAATATGACGCCATCCGCCCGCCGTTTTCCGAGACCGGGTCTCCGCGCCTCGGCATGGGCCTGAACGTCGGCGCGCAGCTTTACTGGCAATTCGAAACCGATCCGGGTCTGCGCGACCGCGTCGCCCATGTGCTCACCTATCCGCAATATTGGGGCTATCGCCTCACGGGCAAAATGGCGACGGATGTGACCTCTCTCGGCTGTCACACCGATCTGTGGAACCCGTGGGAGGAACGGTTTTCGTCGCTTGTCGCCCGTCTCGGCCTCACCGATAAACTCGCCCCCGCGCATCCCTCCGCAGACGTCTTGGGCATGGTGTCCGACGACATCGCCGCCCGCACCGGCCTGTCGCCGGGCACGCCAGTCGTCTGTGGCATCCACGATTCAAACGCCTCTCTCCTGCCCCATGTGCTCGGGCGCAAGGGCGCGTTTTCTGTTGTCTCAACGGGCACTTGGGTCATCGTCATGTCGATGGGCGGGCAGTCAACCGCACTCGATCCCGACCGCGATACGCTCGTCAACGTCAACGCGCTCGGTCAGGCCGTGCCCTCCGCGCGGTTCATGGGCGGGCGGGAATACGAACTCATCCGCGCGGGCGGCGAGACAGAGGTCACAGACACCGACCGCGCAACTGTACTCGCGGATCACATCATGCTCCTCCCTGCCGTCGAGCCGGGCTCTGGCCCGTTCCGAGGGCGTGAGGCAAGTTGGACCGTTAAGCCAGCGGAACAGGGCGCGCGCATGGCCGCGCTCGGGTTCTACCTCGCCCTGATGACAAAAACCTGCCTCGATCTCGTTGGCGCGGATGGCCCGGTGATCATCGAGGGCCCCTTTGCCCGCAACCGCGCGTATCTCGACATGCTCGCCACGCTGCACACAGGCGGGGTTGAGATTGCGGCCTCCGCAACCGGCACTTCCGTCGGCGCCGCCATGTTGTTCGCCGAGAACGCCGCCCCGCCACACACCCATAAGGTCACACCATCGCAGAGTGATGCACTCACAGAGTACGCCGCCGCGTGGCAGGCCCAAATTGAGAAGGAAAAGACATGCGCCTGACCGAGTGTCACAACTTCCACGATTTCCGCCGCTTGGCCGAGCGCCGCCTGCCGGGGCCGATCTTCAACTATATCGACGGTGGCGCGGATGACGAAGTGACGCTCCGCCGCAACACCGAAGCCTTCGAACAGGTCGATCTCGTGCCCAACGTGCTGCGCGGCGTGACCGATGTGGATCTGTCGACGGAGATCATGGGCCAAAAGCTCGCCCTGCCGGTCTACCTGTCCCCCACCGCGCTTCAGCGCCTGTTCCATCATGAGGGCGAACGCGCCACTGCCGCCGCCGCCGCGAAGTTCGGCACGATGTTCGGGGTCTCTTCTCTGGGCACCGTTTCCATGGCGGAGCTCGCCGCGAAACACAACACGCCGCAGGTCTATCAGTTCTATTTCCATAAGGATCGCGGTCTCAATTCCGCGATGATGCAAAAGGCGAAAGAGAGCGGCATCAACGTCATGATGCTCACCGTCGACAGCATCACCGGCGGCAACCGCGAACGCGATCTGCGCACCGGCTTTTCGATCCCTTTCCGCCTGACACTCGCGGGTTTGATCCAATTCGCGATCAAGCCGATGTGGGGGATCAACTATGTCACCCATGAGAAATTCAGCCTGCCGCAGCTCGACGCCCATATCGACATGAAGGGCGATACGATCACCATCGGGCGCTATTTCACCGAGATGCTCGATCCGTCGATGAACTGGGACGATGTGGAGCGCATGGTCGCCGAGTGGGGCGGGCCGTTCTGTCTCAAAGGCGTGATGAGCATCGAGGACGCGAAGAAAGCCGTCGAGATCGGGTGTCGGGGGATCGTTTTGTCAAACCACGGCGGGCGGCAGCTGGACGGCTCGCGCTCCGGCTTTGATCAGCTCGACGAGATCGTGCAGGCCGTCGGGGACAAGATCGACGTGATGGTCGATGGCGGGTTTCAACGCGGCACCCATGTGCTCAAGGCGCTCGCGCTCGGGGCAAAAGCCGTGGGCCTTGGCCGCGCCTATCTCTATGCACTCGCGGCAGCGGGTCAGCCGGGAATTGAGCGGATGCTCACCCAATTGACCGCCGAGATCACCCGCGACATGCGCCTCATGGGCGTGACGCGGGTGTCTGATCTCAAACCCGATATGCTGCGCCTCCGCTAACGCGTTTTTCGTTTAATCTGAATCAGATTGAGCGAAAACGTTGCCACACTGAATTGATAATGCAGCGTTTCCTGTCGCATCGCCCGATGGAATTTCCCGAACTGCGCCAGCAATCACCCTTTGACACCCGCGGAGATCATCACCGCTTCGGTCACGCGTTTCTGGAAGATCATGTAGCCGATGATCACAGGCGCGGCGGCCAGAAGCGCAAGGGCCATCATACGCGCATAGGCGACACCAAAGCTATCGTTGACCTGCGTGATGCCGACGGGGATCGTCATCATACCTTCGCTCGTGGCAATGAGGAACGGCCAGAAAAAGTTATTCCATGCGGAGATAAAGGTGATGATTGCCAAAGCCGCTGTGATGCCCCAGTTGAGCGGGAGGTAGAGTTTGAACAACAGCGTAAACTCGCCGCCACCATCGAGCAAAACCGCCTCCCGCATCTCTTTCGGGATCGCATCGAAGAACTGTTTATAGACGATCACCACCACGGGCACGATCAGCTGCGGCAAGATGATCCCCCACCATGTATTCACCAGCCCCAGATCATTCATCAGAACAAACTGCGCCACGTAAAGCGCAGGCACAGGAACCATGAAACTAGCCACCACCAAAAGGTAAAGCGCGCGTCGCCCCGGGAATTCCAGCTGCGAAAGCGCATAGGCGCACATCATGCCGGTCACCAAAACGATCACCGTCGTGATAAGCGAGGTGCCCACCGAATTGAGATACCAGATCGGCAATTTCGAATTGGAGAGCACCGAGATATAGGCGGAGAAATTCAGTTCATCGATCAAAAGCCCCGCCCCCTCGGACACGATCCGGTTCTCGCTGCGCAGAGACGTGGTCAGCGCCCAGTAGAGCGGAAAAATCCAGATCAGCGCCGCGATGAGAACGATGGCGGTAAAGGCGATGTTGCGGGCACGTTTGGCGGTCATTTGCGGCCTCGGATACGCAGAAGTTGAAATTGCAGGATCGAGACGATCACGATCACGAGGAAAAGCACCATGGCGATGGCGGAGGCATAGCCGCCGTTGTTCAGTTGGAACGCCTCCCGATACATCTGCATCAGCACGACATAGGACTGGTTGAACGGCCCACCGTTGGACAAAAGATAGACCTGATCGAAGAGCTTGAGCTGCAAGATCAGCTGAAGCGTCAACACGAGAGACACCACAGGCCAGAGAAGCGGCCAGGTCACGCGCCAAAACCGCTGCCACGGGGTGGCGCCGTCCAAAGACGCGGCCTCGTAAAGATCGGCAGGAATGTTGCGAAGTCCGGCGATCATCAGGAGCACGTTGAACCCATTGGTCCACCAGACTGTTACCACGGCGATCATCGGCATCACCCAGGTCGGGTTCTTGAACACGGGCACGGGTTTGCCGGTGATCGCGGCAATGAGCGGTTGCAGCACGCCGAATTGAAAGTCGAGCATCCATGCCCAGATCATGGTGACAACGGAGACGGGAAGCACATAGGGCAGGAAAAACAACGTCAGCACAAGCGCCTGCACGCGGCCCTTGAGCTTGCTCACAGAGAGCGCGATCAAAAGCGCGATCACGGTTGTCGGGATAACGGTTAACAGCACGAAGTAAAAGTTGTTCCAGAGCGAGGTGTAGAACAGCCGATCACCGAACAGCTTGGTATAATTGGCCAATCCCACCCAGTTACCCTCACCAATCAAAGGCGCATCGGTAAAGCTGAGCGCGACGACTTTATAGGTCGGATAGAGAAAAAAGACCGCAAAGATGAACACGAAGGGCAGCACCAATAGGGCGGCTGCGCGCAACTCGCGATTTCGTCTGTTTGCCTGTGACATCAGGGGCTCCCTTGCGGTCTCTCAGTAGCATCGGGCCGGAAACGGGGTGCCGCACCGGCCCGAAAAGTGGGTGGATCAGTCGATCAAAGATTGCAGTTGAGCCTTCATCTCGGCGGCGGCGTCTTCGGCGCTGAGAAACCCGTGCACCGCAGGCGCAATCAGGTTGTCGACGGCGTCATAGACCGGGGACGCCACACCCGCGATCGAAGAGCGCGGATCAAAAGCCGCATTGTCGGCCAGCGACGCGTAGGTCGCATTCGGCTCAAGCGCAGCATATTCCGCACTGTCCACGGTCGGCTTATAGGCCGGGATGTGACCCGCGTCGGCCCAGGCCAGCGAATGCTCCTGCATCCAGCCGATCACGGTCATCACGGCGCTGCGTTCTTCATCCGTCATGTTGGGGTTCTGCGGGATGGCAAAGGCATGGCTGTCGGCCCAGGTCGCGGGCTGATCCATCATCTGCGGTACTTCGTTCGCAGACCAGTCAAACCCAAGCGAGCCATCCGCTGCGGAATCCTTAAACGTCGGCACTTCCCAGACGCCATTGATATGAATCACCGCCTTTTGCCCGGAGAACAGCGCCACCGAGGCCTCGTAGGCGGCTTGCTCCGGGATCAGCCCCTCAGATCGCCAATCCGCCAGCGTCTGGATTGCGGTCACGGCCTTGTCCATATTGTCGCCCGCAAGCACTTCGCCGTCGGTGATCAGCTCACCGTCCTGTTGGCGCAGCAAAGTGTAGAACATCCGCCAAGTGCCTCCGCCACCCTCGCTCTGAAAGCTGAGCGGGTCGGAAAAACCTTCGCCCTTGGCCCATTGCAAGAGCGTGGTCATGTCCTCGATGGAGGAAATTCCGGTCAGATTGCCGTTTTCGTCAAGCCAGTCGGTGCCCTCGAGCGCGGTCTTGTTGTAAAATGCCACGACCGCATGAATATCAAAAGGAACAGCCATCAATTGGCCGTCATCGGTCGACGCAGCCTCAATGGCCGCAGGAAAGAAATCCTCTTTCGTCAGACCCGCAGTCTCGAGATCCTGCGCCGAGATCGGGGACAGCACGTTTTCCTCAAGCGCGAGCGGAAGGCGCGACAGGTGGTATGTCATGATGTCCGGTCCCTGCCCCACAGCCGTGGCGGTGCGGACCTTGGTGTAGAACGGCAACCCCCACTCAAGCGTCGTACCGCTCACCTGAATGTCGGGATGTTCGGCGTTGAATTCGTCGATCAGCGCCTGCATCCGCACACCGTCGCCGCCCGCGAGAAAGTCCCACCATTCCAGTTTCACCTGCGCGAGAGCAGGCGTGGCAAGCCCAAGGCTAAGCGCCGTGGCCGTCGCAAGTTTCGTCATCAGTTTCATTTTGGTCTCCTCCTCCATTGTGTCCTTTGACCTACCCTTGCCGACCCGTCAGCCACCTCCTCAAGGCACTTTCGGGCCTGCGGACAGCCTTACCGGAGACGGTCTCCGGCCTCGTCGAAAACGAACATGCGCGCGGCATCGGGCATCACGGTCTGGACCGTACCGTGCATCCCGTGGCGCGCGCCTGTTTGTTGAAAGATCACGGGTTCGCCACCTTCGAGCGTGCCGTGTTGATAAGAGACGCCGCCAAGTTCTTCGGCCACGTCCACCGTCACACGCAGCCCCACACCCTCGGTGATCGAAATATGTTCTGGCCGCATCCCAAGTGAGACAGGCGTCCCCACGTTGGGCCGCTCGGTCAGGGCGATATCGAACCGCGCATCGGGCTGGCTCGTGAGTTCGGCCGTAATGCCGCCGGACGTATGCGCCACAACCTTTGCATCGAGAAAGTTCATCGACGGCGAGCCGATGAAGCCTGCGACAAAACGATTGGACGGATCGTCATAAAGATCGAGCGGCGCGCCCGACTGTTGGACATGACCGCCTTGCAACACGAAAATCGTATCCGCGAGCGTCATGGCCTCCACCTGATCGTGGGTGACGTAAATCATCGTCGCGCCAAGTTTCTGGTGCAGCCGCGCGAGTTCGAGCCGCATCTGGACCCGCAATTCCGCATCTAGGTTGGACAGCGGTTCGTCAAAGAGAAACACCTCCGGCGCCCGCACGATGGCGCGACCGATGGCGACGCGCTGACGCTGCCCCCCCGAAAGCTGGGAGGGCTTTTTGTCGAGATGATCGGTGAGTTGCAGAATGGCCGCGGCCTCCTGCACCTTGTCCTTGACCTCCGCCTTGGGCCGTTTGGCAAGGCGCAGGCTGAAGGCCATATTTTCAAAGACAGACAGGTGCGGGTACAGCGCGTAGGATTGGAACACCATCGCGACGCCCCGGTCGGCGGGATCGGCATGGGTCACATCCCGCTCCCCGATGGAAATCGACCCGCCAGACGTGTCCTCAAGCCCCGCAATCATCCGCAGAAGCGTCGACTTGCCACATCCCGAGGGTCCGACAAAGACGGCGAATTCGCCACGCTTCACCTGCATATCGACACCTTTGATGACATCGACCATGCCGAAGCTCTTTTTCACCGCATCCAGATGAACACCGGTCCCCTGCATGTCTGTCCTCCCTGTCTCGCCTGTCATTCTACCTCCGGGCCTCCTCCTGACCGTCTTTCGTCCATGTCACCCGACCGCAAGCCGGATCACACTGTAGGAGAATGCCGGGAGACGTCCGGTCAACTCACCGCCATCGACCGAAAGTTTGTCCCCCTTGCGCGGGATGACCAGATCGGGCTGATCGGCGGTGTTGGCGATGCGTGCTTTCGATGCGTCGCCGCCCATCACCTGATGGTCGATCACCGTCAGATCGCCAAAGCCATGGAGCGCCATGTTCACATCCATCTCCTCTTCGAGATGACGGTTGATCGCAAAGACGGTAATGCTTTTGCCATCAGGGGCCAGAACGGCGGCCACATCGAGGTAGTTGACGTCCTGCGCCACATGGGCGTTGTACTGCGGGCTGTCGACGGCAACATTGAGCGCCGTGCCACGGCCATAAAGGCTCGCGAACTGATAGGGATAGTAGATCGTCGTGGCCCAGGCCGGGCCGCCGGTTTTCGTACGGATCGGCGCGATCACGTTCACCAGCTGCGCGATGCAGGCGATTTTCACGCGATCCGAACGGCGGATGAACTCATTGAGCAGGCCGCCGACAAAGATCGCGTCTTCGAGGTTGTAATCCTCTTCCAAAAGCGCGGGCGCCTCTGGCCAGTCCCAGCTGTGCCAGTTCTTCGAGTCTTCCTCGCGGTTGTGATACCAGACGTTCCATTCGTCGAAACAGATGTAGATGTCGTTCTTGGCGCGTTTCTTTGCCTTAACGTAGTCGATAACCCCGCCGATAGATTGGATATACCGGCCCGTCTCTTCGATCTTCGCAAAATAGTTGAGCGTATCGCGGCTCGAATTGCCGAAATATTTGTGCAGCGAAATGTAATCGACATTCTCATAGCACTCTTCGAGCACCTGACGTTCCCAATCGGGGTAGCTCGGCATCTCATCATTGGAGGAGCCGCAAACCACTGTCTCGATGCCGCCACCAAAGGCTTTGACCGCTTTCGAGGTCTCATCGGCAAGCCGTCCATATTCTTTGGCCTCCATGTGGCCGATTTGCCAGGGGCCGTCCATTTCATTGCCAAGACACCACATCTTGACCCCATAGGGATCGGCAACGCCGTGGGACCGGCGCAGATCGCTCCAGTAGGTGCCTGACGGGTGGTTGCAATATTCGACAAAGTTGCGTGCGTCTTCGATACCGCGCGTGCCAAGATTTACGGCCAGCATCATTTCGATGCCTGCATCCTCGGCCCAGACGGCAAAGTCATTGATGCCCACCTGGTTCGTCTCTTTCGACCTCCAGGCAAGATCGAGCCGCACAGGCCGGTCCTCACGCGGGCCGATGCCGTCCTCCCATTTGTAGGCGGAGACAAAGTTTCCGCCGGGATAGCGGATGGCGGGAATGTTGAGCCCGCGCACCAGTTCGAGCACATCTTGGCGGAACCCGTGCGCATTGGCCGTTGGGTGGTCTGGCTCGTAAATCCCGCCGTAAATCGCGCGGCCCATATGTT
>NZ_JBLWTA010000018.1:0-52688 GCF_048270365.1 Celeribacter sp. | reverse complement strand
GGGTCCAGGTCGCCGTGCCGCCCGCTATCGATCGCGGCGCCTCGATCACCATCCGCCTCTTCGCCTCCGGCAGCGTCCGGGATTACGGCCCGGCCTATCTCTTCGGCAAGGCCGTCTCGCTCAATGCACTCCGCGCCGAGAAGATGAAAAACATCGCCAGTCTCGCCGAAGAGAACCTCGAAGCTGCCCTACAGACCCTGGTCGAAGCACGGCTCAACGTCCTGATCAGCGGCGGCACCTCGACTGGCAAGACCACCTTCGCCCGCCACCTTCTGACCCATGTGAGCGAGCAGGAGCGGCTGATCACCATCGAAGACGCTTTTGAGCTCTTCCCTAGCCAGCCAAACACTGTTGCCCTCCTGGCCGACCGCGGTTCCAGATCGCAACGCAGCGCCAACGCCCTCCTGCAGGCATCGCTCCGCATGCGCCCCGACCGGATTATCGTCGGCGAGCTGCGCGGCGCCGAGGCCCTGACCTATCTCGAGGCGATCAACACCGGTCATGGCGGGTCGGTCTCCACCATCCACGCCGAAACCGCGGAACTCGCGATCGACCGGCTGGCGATCATGGTACTGCAGGCTGGTACGCCGCTGACCTTCGCTGAGGTGCGGGAATACATCCGGAAATCCATCGATGTGATCGTCCAGCTTGGGCGGGCCGAAGGGAAGCGCGGGATCACGGAGTTCTATCTGCCGGGAGATGTCGCTGGAAACGACTAAGAACCGATTGCGGCTTACAGAAATGTGGGAGTCCAAAGTGCATTTAATATCGATATCTGCAATTACTTGATCTACCAGTGACATTCAGTTCGCTAAGGCTATCGCCCTTATCACGTTTCTGTAGACTGTTTAGATCGACGACAACAGAATACTCGTTTCACTATTCCTGATGCCCTCCACCAAACGGACCTCTCTCAGCAGCCTGTCAAATTCATTCAAATTTTCGACGAGAATTTCCGCAACCAAGTCCCATTTGCCGCTTGTCGTATGAAGGACCTGAAGCTCAGTCAAACCACGCAAGCGCGAAATCACATGCGATGTCGTACGCCCCTCGACCTCGATCATCATGATCGCCCGCACCGCCGTGTCGTCATAATCATCGCGTACACGCGCTGTGAAACCGAGCAATGCACCCGATGCCAAAAGCCGATCCAGCCGCGTCTGGACGGTTCCCCGAGCGACGCCCATGATTTCGGCAAGCTTTGACACCGGCGCGCGTCCGTCTTTGCGCAAGAGGGCGATCAGTTCGCGATCCAGATCGTCAAAAATATATTTTCCACCAGCTTCCGTCATGACAGCCCAAATTGCAGCAATAAGCCATACAAAGTGTATAATTTGTATGGTTAAAAAAGACAAGTTTCATATTTATTATACAAATCGTTCTACCGGATAGTCGCTGCAGACTTTAGAAAAAGGACACAACATGTCTGCGCCACTGCCCTCCGATCTTGCTTATGTTCCCTTCGTCAGCGTCAAAAACATGATGCGCCTCGTGCATCGCATCGGATTGACGGAGATGCTTACCGGCCTCGCCCACTATATCGAGGACGATTTCAAACGTTGGGAGAGCTTTGACAAAACCCCGCGGGTGGCCGCTCATTCCAAGGATGGTGTAATTGAGTTGATGCCGACCTCCGACGGTGAGGCCTATGGTTTCAAATATGTCAACGGCCACCCGAAAAACACACATGAGGGGCTTCAGACCGTCACCGCCTTCGGTTTGTTGGCCGACGTAGCCAACGGCTATCCCGTGCTGTTGACCGAGATGACAGTGCTGACTGCGTTGCGCACGGCAGCGACCTCAGGATTGGTGGCAAAGTATCTTGCCCCGGAAGGCGCCGACACAATGGCGATGATCGGCAACGGCGTACAGTCGGAGTTTCAGGCGCTGGCGATGAAAGCGCTCTGCGGCATCACCAAGCTACGGCTCTACGACATCGACACGCGCGCCACGGACAAAGCCATGCGCAACCTTGCCGATCAGGGCTTTGAATTGACGGCCTGCAAGAGTGCGCAAGAGGCCATCGAGGGCGCTCAGATCATCACCACCTGCACCGCCGACAAGCAATATGCCACAATCCTCTCGGACAACATGGTCGGCGCGGGTGTGCACATCAACGCCATCGGCGGCGACTGCCCGGGCAAGACCGAGCTTCACAAGGATATCCTCAGCCGCGCCGATGTCTTTGTCGAATATCCTCCGCAAACCCGCATTGAGGGCGAGATCCAGCAGATGCCTGAGGATTTCCCGGTGACTGAGATGTGGCAGGTGATGACCGACGCCGTGCCGGGCCGCCGAGATGCGCGCCAAATCACGCTGTTCGACGGTGTGGGGTTTGCAACCGAGGATTTCTCCGCCTTACGCTACATCCGCGATCATCTCGAGGGTACCGGGCTCTTTGAGAATCTCGATCTCCTGGCCGACCCTGACGACCCCCGCGATCTTTTCGGAATGTTGCAGCGCGCCAGAGGCGGTGCCGCATGACACGCGCTTCCGTACAGGCTCCGTCTGCCGTAGTGATGGTGCGTCCACATCATTTTACGGTGAACACGGAGACGGCGCAGGACAACGCCTTTCAGTCTTGCGAAACTGTTTCCGACAGCGCCGCTCTATCGCACCACGCCTATGAGGAGCACAGCCGGGCAATGGCTGAGCTCGAGCGCCACGGGGTGAGAGTCCACGTGTTCGAGGGCACCGATCCCGCAGTCCCGGATTGTGTCTTTCCGAACAACTGGTTCTCGACCCATATCGGCGGGCATGTGGCGATCTATCCGATGAAAGCACCGAACCGCCGTCTGGAGCGTCGCGCCGACATTATCGAGATGCTCAAGGCACGTTATCGCGTGCAGGATGTCATCGACTATTCGGGGCTCGAGCCCGACGGGTTGTTTCTGGAAGGCACCGGGGCGATGGTCCTCGATCATATCAACAGG
This sequence comes from Celeribacter sp., assembly GCF_048270365.1. Classification (NCBI taxonomy): domain Bacteria; kingdom Pseudomonadati; phylum Pseudomonadota; class Alphaproteobacteria; order Rhodobacterales; family Roseobacteraceae; genus Celeribacter; species Celeribacter sp. The sequence continues at coordinate 49,755 of NZ_JBLWTA010000018.1, read as the reverse complement.
GTTGCCTATGCAGCGAGCTCGGATCGGACCAACCCGATTGCTCTTGAACGTTTCTGTACGCATTTCAATTTCGAGCCGATGGTGTTCCCCGCGGCAGATTCGCGTGGCGTGGCAATCTATCACACCAACGTTCTAATGTGCATTGGAACGGAATTCGTTTTGATCGGGGCGGAGATGATCACGGATGCTATGCGTCGCGACGAAGTGCTCGAGCGCTTTGAAGAAAGTGGGCGCACCATCGTCCGACTGAGCGAGGCACAGATTGCAGCTTTCGCTGTCGCTGCCATCGAGCTGCAGGGAAGCGAGAGACGTATTTTGGCGCTTTCGCAAACCGCCTACGATGCTCTGGACCAGGATCAGCGCGAGACGCTTGCGCAAACGGTGCGTCTGGTTCCTCTCAAAATTCCAACTCTGGAAAAGGCCGGCGGCTCTGTCCGCTGCACCATTGCCGGCATTCATCTGACGCCCCGACGCTAAGCGTCGGGCGCAACACTGATCCATGGCCAATGCGGTCGTGGATCTTCCCCTGCCTGGCGGGAAGAGGAGACTGTCGGCGCAGGTTAACCTACAGGGAGAGCCCCACATGACACAGAAAATCATCGTTGCCTTCGATGGCAGCGACAGCGCCGTTCGTGCGCTCGAATTTGCGATAGAACGCGCCCGCGCTTTAAAGGGTGAAATTCTTGTCGCCCATGTTTTGGAATGGTCGCCTTACAGTTTTTTGACACCGCAGGAAATCGAAGAGCGGCACGCGCGCCGTCGCGCGGAACTGGACCGCGCTGAACAGGCCATCTTGGGGCCGCTTAAAACACGATATGCCGACAGCGGTGTGCCGTTTGAAACGGAAATCCATTACGGGCATGTTGCTGAAGTGCTTCTCAAACTCGTCAAACGTGAGAATACCGTACAACTTGTCATAGGAAGAAGTGGACATGGCAGGATTACGCGCAGGGTCTTTGGCTCTGTCGCAAGCAGCCTCGCTCAGAGTTGCCCTATCGCCCTTACCATTCTGCCCTAACGCCAGACACAGGTTCCATTCATGACCATATCAGTATTGCGAGCCGCAAGTGCCGCGGCGTTCGCCTTTTCACCCTGCGCCCTACTCGCCGCGGCCCCCTCTGTGGAAGATAAGATCAACGCCGGTTTTGCCTCCTCGACCGGTTGGTTTGTCAGCCTCATTTTCAGCCCATTCCCCGGAACGAATTTCCCCTGGATTGTCGGCTGGCTGGTGATTGCGGCATTGGTGTTCACTTTCTATTTTGGCTTCATTCAGCTGCGCGCCTTTCCGCATTCCATCGCTTTGGTCAAAGGGGCCTACAGCGACCCCAATGACGCCGGTGAGGTCAGCCATTTCCAAGCCCTCGCCACCGCCCTTTAGGGAACAGTCGGCCTTGGCAATATCGCGGGGGTTGCGGTCGCCGTCACCATCGGCGGACCCGGCGCAACATTCTGGATGATTGTCGCCGGCCTTTTAGGCATGGCCTCGAAATTTACGGAATGCACGTTGGCAGTGAAATATCGTCGCGAAAATGCCGATGGCAGCGTTTCCGGTGGACCAATGTATTATATTGCGCAAGGTTTCGCAGAGCGGGGCATTCCCGGCGGCAAACCTCTGGCTGTGCTTTTCGCCCTCTTCACGATCCTCGCCTCCCTCGGTGGCGGCAATATGTTTCAAATCAATCAAGCCCATGCTCAAATCGCGCTTGTTTTCGGAGATGTGCCGGGCGTCCTAACCGGGCTGATCTTTGCAGCTCTGATTTTTGCTGTGATCGTGGGTGGGTTGCGCAATATCGCCCAGATCACCGAGCGGATCGTACCGTTCATGGGAGTGTTCTATGTGGCTACCGCGCTCGTTGTTATCCTTATGAACACAGATATGATCGGTTGGGCCTTTGGACAGATTTTCACCGGCGCCTTCACGGGGCTTGGTGTTGCCGGTGGCATCGTCGGTGCGTTGATCCAAGGGTTTCGCCGCGCTGCCTTTTCGAACGAGGCCGGAGTGGGTTCGGCCGCCATCGCCCATGCCGCCGTACGAACAAAAGAACCTATTACGGAAGGTTTCGTGTCCTTGCTCGAACCGTTCATCGACACAGTGGTGGTGTGTACCATGACGGCCCTTGTGATCATCATCACGGGCCAGCTGGCCTATGATGCCGAAACGGGGGTCTACCGGCTCAACGAAACCGGCTCTGCGATCCAGACTCTATCCGGCGAGACAGGAGTCGCCTTGACATCGACCGCCTTCTCAACCGCCTTCTCCTGGTTCAAATACACCCTTGCTCTGGCCGTGATCCTGTTCGCCTTTTCGACAATGATCTCTTGGTCCTATTATGGCCTGAAAGCTTGGACCTTTCTGTTCGGAGAAGGCAAGCTGACCGGCCTGTTGTTCAAACTGATCTTCTGTGTGTTTGTGGTGATCGGCGCGTCTGCCAATCTGGGTCCGGTGATCGACTTTTCCGATGCCGCGCTGTTCTCCATGGCGGTCGTCAACATTTTTGCCCTCTATTTGCTGATGCCCATCGTCAAGCGTGAGCTTGCCTCTTATCTGGCACGGCTGCGGTCAGGTGAGATCCGCCGCACCGACATCGGAGACTAAATCCTTCGGTTCTCCAGTCAAAAAGCTTCGGGAACCGCCGAAGCTGTCAGGCTTCCTGTCTGGTCCCCTTGCCGGACAACGAAGAGACCCCCGGCGAAGATCGTCGGGGGTTTTCAACCTGTCAGGTCGCGGCGCTAGGGCAGATAGGTAATACCCCTACACAAATTTCCCCGCATCTTCAGCTTCAAAGGCGGCCGAGTGACTTAAACTGTCCTGAAAATATCATCGAAACACAGCAAAATACATGCTATGCGTGTGGCCCGACACCCTAAACAAAAGATGAACTCTAGTCAAAATCAAAGAAGTTTTCTGAGATCACATCAATCTCTCTAGTTTTCATGGTCAAAGATCTCGCTGTAATTGCCACAATTGTTCGTGTGGATCTTGGGGAGCAAAATACGTCCTTTTGGGCGTACAGAGGGCCGCAAAGGCGGGGAGGCCGGTAATAATCCGCGACTTGCGATAAATTTCGAAATTATATAAATAGACCCCAAAGGGGCTATATCATGACTAAGAAACTAATTCTCGACTGCGATCCCGGCATTGACGACGCTGTCGCCATCGCACTTTGCTGCGCTTCAGATGAACTCGATCTCCTGGGGATCACAACCACACATGGCAATGTGGCTCTGGAGCGGACGACGATCAACGCGCTTGCCCTTCTTGACATCCTTGATCGAAACATAAGCGTTTATGCTGGGGCGGACCGGCCTTTGGTGCGACCCGCAATCCACGCGAGTAACGTGCATGGGGCATCCGGGTTCGGCGGGGTTGAAATGCCCGTGCCCAACGGCAAACCGGCTGATCTTCATGCCGTGTCTTTCATCATCGACAGCGTGATGACCGCACCGGGTGAGATTTCATTGTTCGGTATTGGACCGTTGACAAATATCGCTCTGGCCATGCGGCTCGAGCCCCGTCTGGCGCAGAACCTGCGGGAAATTGTGATCATGGGCGGCGCGATCGGAGAGGGTAACACCACCCCCGCCGCCGAGTTCAATATGGTTGCCGATCCCCATGCCGCGCGCAAGATGTTCGAAGCCGGGTGCCCCGTGACCATGTTCGGCCTCGATGTCACTCATAAAGTGATCGCCACACCCGACCGCGTCGCCGCACTTGAGGCCCTCGGGTCACCGATTGCGCAGTTGATCGCCCGACTGATCGAGGCCTACCGCCCCTCATACACCGAGCGCTACGGCTGGGACGGTGCCGCGATTCATGACATGTGTACAATTGCTTGGGCGATTGATCCGACGTTGTTCAGCCTTACGGAAATGGCCGTTCTGGTCGACGTGAACGAAGGGCCGAATTTCGGACGCACCGTTTGTGACAGTCGCAAACGCGACCCCTCGCAACCGATTGTCAACGTGGCCCGGGACGTAGATGCGGATCGGGTCTTCGCGCTTTTGACAGAGCGTATCGCCCGCTATTGAAGCGGGCGCACAGCCTCATAGTGCGCCAGCATGTCTCGCACGATACGGGATAAAGCGAAACGGTCCGCAACCTCATCTGACGTGGCAAGCACCGATCCAATGCCCCGTGCCAAAAGCGCATAGTCCTCATGTGTGAGGCCGGGCACATCCGCCAGAATTTGCGCTCCGAATCGCAAACCATATTCTCCAGAGCGCCCTGGCACAGCGCAGGTTCCAACCAATACATTCCCGGCCTCAAGCCGCAGCATGGCGGCGCGCGCTTCAGCTTCGGACCCGATCGGCACCACGATCTGATGCGTCTGTGCGGGCTCCTTTGTCAACAGCACGTCAATCCCTTCGTTCCGAAATGCCGCCTTGAGCGCCGTGGCGCAGGACAGAATCCTTTGCGCCCGCCCGGGGTGAGTCTGAAACGCTTTGAATGCGTCAAGAAGCGCAGGCAGGCGGGCGGCATCTTGATTGGCCAGAAAGCCTGCATTCAGAAAATTCGAAAATTTTTCTCCATCCGTGGATCTCGCCCCCAGAACCACCCCCCCTGTCGGGCCGCAAAGCGTTTTATAGGTCGAGCTGGTGATCAGATCGACCCCCGCCTCAAACGGGTTCGGAAACGCGCCCCCCGCGATCAGCCCAAGCACATGGGACGCATCGAACATCACCAGCGCACCATGATCATGTGCTGCATCGACCACGGTTTCGATCAGGTCGGGTTTCAACACAACACTGCGCCCAAGGATCACGAGAGAAGGTCTATACGCCTTGATCCGCGCAACAGTTGTACTCTGGTCGAGCATCTGCTCCCGCGGGTCATAAACCAGTGGCTGGACCTCAAGCCCGACAAGCGCTGGTGTCCCACCTGCGCGCTGGCTGAGATGCCCCCCATCCGCAGCGGCCGGGCCCAGTACTGTGTCTCCCGGCCGGGTGAAATGCGCATAGACCGCCAGATTTGCGAGCGTACAGCTTGGCAGGCGCACCTCCGCCCAATCCGCCCCGAACAGATCGCAAGCGGCCTGAGCCGCCTCATGCTCCAGATCCGTCACAAAGGTTGCCCCCGGCTGCTCTTTCGCATCGGCGGGTCCCATCACCGGCATGGCAGACAGTTCGGGCGTCATCAGTCGCGCACGGGCCACAGGCATCAGACTGGCCCCGGCATAGAGCACAAGACACGCGTGCCGCATGATTTCGGCGTGCTGCGCAACGCGCGTGGCAAGGCTTTGTTCTGTCATATCAGGACCTTTCATCTTCAGAGCTCAGCAGGTTTTCCAGCCACAGCGCAGCCCCCAGAAGCCGCGCATCTTCGCCTTTTCGTGCCATGAGTTGCAGGCCCAGAGGCAGACCGGTGTCCCCCACCCCGATGGGCAAAGTGATCGCCGGAAGACCAAACAATGTCGCAAACCGATTAAATGCCGGATCGCCGGTCTCGCCAAAGGGCACGGCCTCGCCCAGAGTGGCGGGGGCAATCAGAATGTTGGCCCCACCAAAGACAGTCTCAAAATCGAAGCGGTCACGCGCTTGACAGGCCGAAAGATACGCTGGATAGGACACGGAAACTTCTTGCATATAGTGCTGCAATTTCACTGTGAGCCGATCGAACCGCTGCAAGCGCAGCGTTGCCAGTTCGATCTTTAGCTCATAGCCCATGACCCGGGCATGGATGTCATCCACATCCGTCCCGATGCGGGCCAAAACATCAGCTCCATGCCCGGCTCCGATCCTTTCGGCAAGCTGCGTGATTTGCGCGATCATCCCCGGATCAGCGCGCTCCCAATGCGGCATATGTAGCAAGCGGGCGGCAAAGGGGGCCGCCACAACCATTTCGTCGCTCAACGCCTCGAACGCACGCACCGTCATGGCGAGATTCCGGGTCAGCCAGCCCATCGTGTCGAGCGACGGTGCAGTTGGCAAAGCCCCCGCAAGGCTGAAACGTCCATGCGATGGCTTGAAACCGACAACACCACAAAAAGAGGCCGGACGCAGGATCGACCCTGCCGTTTGCGTGCCCAGAGCCACATCCACATGGCCATCTGCCACTGCCGCCGCAGAGCCGCTTGACGACCCTCCGGGAGAGCGCTTCAAGTCCAGTGGGTTGCGCGTCTCCGGCGGCGACAAGAACGCCAATTCCGCCGTCCGCGTTTTGCCCAGAACGATTGCCCCCATAGCTTTCAGTTCCGCCACGATGGCGGCATCCAGAGAGGCCCGACACCCTTTGAGCGCCAGACAGCCCGCCTCACAAGGCAAACCACGCACATCAATCGTATCCTTCACCCCCAGGGTCATCCCGGCCAGAGGCCCCGACAGAGACACCTCCGCCGCCTGTCGATACGCGCCTGCCTCGTGGAGCGAACTCCAGGCGCAGATCTCCGCCTCCCGCGCACGAATACGCGCGAAACTGGCCTCAAGTTTTGCGGCCAAAGCTTCCCGGGTCACAGGCCGCGTCAGCTCAGTCATGGGCCACCTGCGAGCCACCGACCATGTGATGGCCGATCCTCTGTGCGTCAGCCTTGTCCGTCGCCACCTCATGGGTGATCCGTCCGGCATGCATCACCACGATCCGATCGCTCATCTCCATGATTTCGTCGAGATCTTCCGAAAGCAGCAGGACGGCAGACCCGGCATTGCGCGCTTTGGTGATCCGCGCCCGGATTTCGGCGGCGGCGGAAATATCGAGACCAAAACAGGGATTGGAGACGACGAGCAGCCTCACACGGCCCTCCAGCTCACGCGCCAGAACCGCTCTTTGGACATTCCCGCCCGACAGCATACGGATGGGGGAAAATATCGACGGTGCGCGCACACCGTAGTCTTTGATCAACATCTCGGAATGCCGCCGCATTTTTCGTGAGGACAGCAATCCCCACAGAGACCCGTCCCGGTCGAACATCCTGAGCGACAGATTGTCCAGGAGAGACATGTCCGGCGCGCAAGCGTTGCGCAGCGGCTCTTCGGGGATGATCCGCACATCCTGCGCTTCGGCCTGATCCCGTCGCCCGTCAAAGATCTTGCCTCCGACGAGGATCTGACCTGACAGGGGACGCCCCGTTTCCGAGAACAGATCGACGAGCTGTCCCTGCCCGTTGCCAGACACACCGGCAACCCCAAGGATTTCACCGGGGTACACCTCAAGATGGTCTATATACAGCCCCCGTTCCGCCCCGCGCCCCGCCGTTTTGATCTTGTCGAGAACAAGGTAGGACGCCACGGCCTCCTGTCGGATATGTCCGATGCGATCCGGTACGAGTTTCTCGCCGATCAGCATCGCGGTCAGCGCGGCTTCGGTCTGCTCCGCAACCTTGCCGCCACCGACCATTCGCCCCTTGCGCAAGACGGACACTTCATCGGCAAACTCCAGAACCTCGCCCATTTTGTGGGTGATGATGATGATCGTCATGCCATGATCACGGGTCAGCGCACGCAATGTTGTCAGGATGTCCGTCGCCTCCTGTGGCGTCAGGGTCGAAGTCGGTTCATCAAGCACGAGATAACGCCGTTTCAGGTATAGCTGGCGCAGGATTTCAGCCTTTTGCCGCTCCCCCGTCGACAACTCTCCAACCAACGTATCAAGCGGCAGCTGAAACGGCATATCCGCCATGAAAGTCTCAATTTCCCGCCTCTCAGCGCGCCAGTCGATCACCGCATGCCCCTCTCGGCGGGCAATCACGAGATTTTCCGTCACAGTCATCGCAGGCACCAGTGTGAAATGCTGATAAACCATTCCGATCCCGAGACGGTCCGCATCGGCAGGGGCGGCAATCCTGAACTCAGCCCCATCGACAAGGAACGCCCCATCATCGGCGACATAATAGCCAAGCAGGCATTTAACGAGGGTCGATTTTCCCGCCCCGTTTTCCCCCAAAAGCGCATGTACCCGGCCACGGGTCACTCGTAAGGAGACGCTATCAAGCGCCGAAAACGCACCAAAGTGCTTGCTGATCGCCACCGCTTCGATGGCATAGCGCGCAGGCGGCGCAGAGAAAGCCAGTTCTGACATATCGTCTTCCTTATCTTATCGCCGACAATTCTCCCGGTCCGCCTTTCAGCGCCTTGCCAGGAGAGACGGTCAACAGCATCACAGCCAACGTCAGCACATAGGGCGCAGCGTTGGCGAGGTGGTATCCCGAAGAAATCCCCACCGTCTGAAGCGCAGGGCCAAGGGCAGAAGCCGCGCCAAACAGATAGGAGGCCGCGATACATCCAAGCGGGTTCCATCGGGCAAAGATGACAAGAGAAACGGCCATCAGCCCTTGTCCCGACGACAGGCCCTCGCTCCATATCCCCGGATAGCTCAGAGACAGGGAGGCCCCGCCCACACCTGCCAAGGCGCTGCCGATCATCGTTGCACTCAGCCGGGTGCGAAAAATCGATAGCCCCATGGCCAGAGCCGCATCCCGGCTTTCCCCCACGATGCGCAGACGCAGCCCGCTGCGGGTGTTCTTCAAATACCAAGCCATGATCACTCCGGTCAGCATACCGAGAGGCAGAAGAGGGGTCACATCCAACGCCCGGCGCAGTTCGGCATTGTCCAAAGCAAACCCCAAAGACAAAGGCGGCAGCGACGGTGCAACCGGCTGAATATAGGGTTTGCCGAAATAGAAAGCCGCACCTGTGGCTGCCAGCATGATTGCGATGCCAACGGCAACATCACTAACACGCGGCAGATGACAGAGGGCCGCATGGAGTGCCCCGATCAGGGCCCCGACACCCAAAGCCGCCAGAACGCCGACCCATGGCGACCCGGTGTTGTAAGACAGCGCATAGCCCGCCATGGCCCCCAGCACCATCGCGCCTTCATTGCCCAGATTGATCCGCCCAGCTCGCTCGGTCAGGCATTCCCCGAGGCTTACGAAAAGATAAGGCACGGAGGTTCTGAGCGCCCCGCCCAAAAGGGCCACACCCACCAACCAGACCTGTTCCATCATGAGCTTCCTTTCGCGGCAAACCATGGCAGACGGCCATAAACAGCCTCGCTCGCCAGAATGGACAGAAAGATAAACCCTTGAAGTACAGCGGCCGTGGCATCGGGCAGGCCCATATGACGTTGGATCAGCCCGTTCGCGGCCGAAATCCCCGCCAGCAAAAGCGCCATGGGGACAATCGCAATCGGGTTCTGACGCGCCAGAAAGGCAATAAGAATTCCGGTATAACCATAGCCTGCGGCAAGCGAGTCATTGGCTCTGCCATGAACAGCTGACACTTCGATCATACCGGCCAGCCCGGCACAGGCCCCGCCCGCCAGACAGGCCATCAGGATCAGCCGTTTCACCGGAATCCCCTGAAATCCTGCAGCAATGCCATTGCCGCCCACAACCCGGCTGGCAAAGCCCAAAGGCGTACGAAAGATGACAAGCCACGCGACCCCCGCCAGAACAGCCCCGATCACAATCCCCGGATGCACATCGAAACCCGGCAGATGGCCCAGACGATAGGCCGCATCCAACTCCCCGGTGGAGGGTTTGTTGAGGCTGGCCGGGTCGCGCATCGGCCCTTCGACCAGCGCATTGAAGAGCGCGATAGCGATGTAGACCAAAAGCAGGCTCACAATCGTCTCGTTCAACCCGCGCCAGGCCTTGAGATACCCGCTCACACCGATCAGCAGTCCGCCTGCGCTTGCCGCCGAAACGGCCATTGCCACGATCACGACCGCGCCGGGCAGGCCTTCAAGCACAAGGCCTGTAACTGCCGCCGCCAGCCCGCCCAGCACGATAGCGCCTTCGCCACCGATGATCACCAGACCGAGCTGCGCCGGGATCGCGACGCAGAGTGCTGCAAGGATCAGCGGAGAGGCCCGCTGCAACGTGTTTTCGAGCGAGAACATCGTGCCGAATGCACCGCGCCAGACCAGTTTGAAATAAGTCAGCGGATCGGCCCCTTTCAGCGCCAGAAAGATCATGAAAATGAAAAGCGCTGCGGCAATGGCCCCCAGCGGGATCAGGAGAGACTCGGCGATTTTCTTGGTCCGCTCCGACGGAAAAAATCCGGCCTCTCTACGCCGGATTTCTCCTATGTGATTGTCTGCGATCATAGTTTCGAAACTTACGCGACCGATCCGATCACGCCTTCGACGAGGTAATCCATGGATTCAAGCTCGATCGCCGTTTCCGGATAAGACACGCCAGCAGGCACAACCTCTTTACCCGTGTTGTCCTTGAGCGGCCCGTTGATGATCGCGAAACCGCCTTTCATCATCTCGGCACGCACGGCATCGGACTGCGCCTTTGCCGCTTCGGTCACTGCGGGACCATAAGGCGAGGATTTGACGAAATGTTCACCCAGGCCGCCGCGCACGAAATGGCCAAGGGGTTTCCCCGCCAGCTTGTCCGCCACGAATTGCTCATAGACCGGCGACCAGTTCCATTCCGCCCCGGTCAAATAACCTTTCGGTGCGATTTCCTGCTGGTTTGTGTGATAGCCACAACTATAGACCCCAAGCTGCTCGGCAGTCCCGATGACCACTTTCGCACCATCGACATGGCAGGTGATCACATCCGCACCACTGCTGACCAGCGCATTGGTGGCTTCGGCCTCTTTCACCGGGGCAGACCATTCGCCGGTGAAAATCACCTGCACCTCGATCTCGGGGGCCACGGACCGCGCGCCAAGCGCGAAGCTGTTGATGTTCAGGAGCACCTGCGGGATTGGTTTGGCGGCGACAAAACCAAGCTTTTTCGACTTAGTCATATGCCCGGCCACGATGCCGTTCAGATATTGCGCCATACCGATATAGCCAAAATAGGAACCTGTGTTGTCGGGATGTACACCTTCTTGCCACAGCCCTCCACAATGGCGGAACTCGACCTGCGGATATTTCGCAGCCATCTCAATCATATAGGGATCGAAATACCCGAAACTCGTCGCAAAGATCAGAGACGCTCCGTCCAGTTCGATCATTGACTGCATCGTGCGCGCCACATCCGAAGTTTCCGCCACGTTTTCCTCTTCAAGCACCGTCAGGCCAGGCATGGCTCGGACAGCGGCGGCTCCCTCTGCATGGGCCTGATTATAAGCATAGTCGTCCTTGGCCCCGACATAGATGAAACCGACCGTCAGATCGGAACTGGCTACCGCTGCGCGACCAAAAAGTGCTGTCGCAGACAGGGCTGCCCCACCGGCCAGAATAGCGCGGCGAGAAACGGAATTGTGCGTCTTGATCATGGCTCTCCCCATATTTTCGAAATTTTCAAATCGAACATGAATGGGAAAACAAACCCCTTCAACAAGTAGTCTTCAAAATTTCGAAATTAATTTCGAAATTTTAATGTTTGCGCAAAATCGGCAAAGATTCGATGATTATTTCAGCGGTTTTCGTCCAATGCAGCGTGACAAGTTCTTCTGCGCGCGTCGCATCGCGCTCCAGAACTGCCATCATCATTTCCCGATGCTCGCGATTCAGATCACGCGCTTCACCGGAAAGCGCAATTGACAGACAGCGATACCGTTCGCAACGCTCGTAAAGCTGCGCACGCAGCCCCAGCAACACCGGCGAGCCACAAGCCTGCACCACCTGTTCATGAAACTGCGCATGTGCGACATTCCAAGTCTCAAAAAACGCGATCCCTTCGTGATCAGAGGCCAGTAAAAGATCCTCAAGCCGATGAAACGCCGCCAAAAGCCCCCGGTCATCCGTTTTGCTCGCCCGTAAAATCGCCTCTCGAACCGCTTTCTTTTCAAGGTAAATACTGTTTTCCGTCAGATCCCAGAGATCTTCTACCGACACTGGCGCAACCCGGAACCCTCGCTGCTCCGCACCTTCCACAAGACCCGTATTCGCAAGCTTGACCAAAGCTTCGCGCAAAGGCGCGGTACCGACAGGATAGTTTTCGCGCAGCTTGGAAAAAGCCAGTTTTTCACCCGGAGCAAGCCGCCCATAAAGGATATCCTGCCGCAACAGCCGGTAAGCAGTCGTGGCTTTGGACTTCGCCTCCTCAGGGAGGGCCAATATTGTCGCATCCATCACTTTTCCTGTCTCTTTCCGTGTTTTTAACATCAGTTCCATACGAATATGGTGACCAACATTACGGAGTTTGGGCGGAAAGGGAACAGAATTTCGAAAAATTATTTACGAGTGGCGAAACGAGAGGCCAATTGCCGATAAAGCGAGACAGAATCTTGCAGCGCGAAAAGTGAGATGAACTCATCTGGCTGATGGGCCTGCGCCATGGAGCCGGGACCAAACAAAAGACAAGGCGCAACCGCTGAAAACTGCGAGGCGTCGCTGCCAAATCCCGCCACGCGTGCGGGCTTTCCTGACAGCTTTTCCAGCTCCCGGACATAGATATGATCCGCGGCAAGCTCGGGCGCATGACCTTCCGGGCGCACCTCCAGCGTAACACCATGCGCTTTGGCAGATCTTTCGACGGCCTCAACAACCCAGGCCGGATCAATCGCTTTGCTATACCGAAATTTCATATGGCAGGTCGCCTTGCCTACAGTGATATTTGGTGCGGCACCATGGTTATTCACCACAATACTGAGATCGCACCAAGGCGGCGTATAGGCGACATCCTGAGACGCGCGTTCAGTCCGCAATTTCAGGTGCAACGCCCTCATATCGGCCAGAAACGGGATCAGATCGAGATTGGCATTCCGCCCATGCGGCAAAGACGAATGCGCCTGAATCCCCACCGTTTCGGCGATGAACTGAATATCCACGCGGTGTCCCCGCACACAGGTCAACTCCGTCGGTTCCGCGACCAAGATCAGATCGGGGTTTTGCGCCTTGAGCACGTGACTTTCGGCCACGATGTGACGTGCACCAGCCTTGGTCGTTTCCTCGTCGCATGACAGCAGAAGCATCACCGGCACATCTTCCGGCAGGTCACGCGCCGCAGTGATGAATGCCGCGATCGGCCCTTTCATATCGGCACTGCCGAGACCATAAAGCCGCTCGCCCTCGACCCGAGCGGCGAACGGATCGCGGTTCCAGCCGGCCGGCGGCACCGTGTCCATATGACCCGAAAAGGCGAGACCGCCCTGCCCCCCTTTGCCGCGTCGTGCGACAAGGCTCGACTTTGCAACACCTGCGGCGTCGGTGAAATCGAGCCGTTCAATCTCGAAGCCGATCAGTTCGGACTGCAGAAAATCAGCGATCTCACGATTGCTCACCGCGCTTCGACTGTCGAAGGCGATCAGATTACGGGCCAGTCGCAAAAGATCCTTTGAGGCTTCACCCATGTGATGTCTCCAGAAAGCGTTGCAGATCGAAAAAATCCGTAATTTCGCAGACAGGCTGCAAGGCGCGGCAGGTTTCCGGCGCACCATGGCCATAGCGCGCCCAAACTCCGTCGATCCCGGCACGTTTGGCAAATTTCAAATCCGCAGGCGTATCCCCCACAAACAGCATCTTGTTTTTTGAGACCTGCGGAAAGGCCGGAGCAACGCATTTGACAAACAGATCAGGGGCGGGTTTCGGGGCAATATCGGCCTGTTCCCCCAGCACAAGATCAAAGGTTTCGAGAATGCCAAGATGGGCCAGAGCGTTGCGCAGAGCCGGCTCACCTTTGTTGCTCACCACGGCTGTTTGCAGCCCCGCTTTGCGAAGGGTGGCAAGACCTGTGGCAACGCCCGGGTAAAGCGTCGTCCAGAGCGCACTGTGGTCGCCATAGATCTCCCTGTAGAGCGTGACCGCCGGCCCCACCCGATCATCCAAACCCGCAGGTAGCAGTTGCATAAATGTGTCCGGCAGGGCTGCCCCGGTCGCGACCACCGTTTCGATCTGAGCCTCTCCCACACCGTGCATTGACCCAAGCAGTCGGTTCAACGTTTCCATCATACTCAGCACAACCGCCCGGCGCGTGTTCGCCAAGGTTCCATCGAAATCGCAGATCAAAAGATCGTAACGCATCTGTCTCTCTCAGCTCTCTGCACCTTGAAGCGCCTGAGGTGCCAAACGCCAATAGCGCGGATCCACGGCTTGATATCGGTATGGATACTCCATCGTGACCCCAAGCTCTGCCGCCGCACGCCAGCCCCAGCGCGGATTGGCCAAAAAAGCGCGCCCTAAAGCCACCATATCGACCCGTCCCGCGGCAATCAGCCCATTGGCTTCGGCAGGTTCTGAAATCATTCCGACTCCCATCACCGGCACGGAGACGGCCGCTTTGACCACTTCGGCCATGGGGATCTGATAGAATTTCGAAACCTTCACTCGGGCATCTGGCGCCGCGCCGCCGCTTGAAACGACAAAATAATCCGCGCCTTGCAATGTTTGCGCAAAGGTCGCGGCATCTTCGGCGGTCAGCCCCTCGGGGTGCCAGTCGGACCCTGACAGCCGCACACCCAAGGCACACTCGGCGGGCACAGCCCTGCGCACGGCTTCGAATACGTTACGCGGGAAACGCATCCGGTTCTCTGTCGTTCCACCATAGCGGTCCGCCCGATGGTTGCTCAAAGGCGTGAGGAACTGGTGCAAGAGATAGCCATGTGCAGCGTGCAACTCGATGACACGAAACCCTACGGCAATGGCGCGGCGGGCGGCTTGCACATAGTCTTCGATGACCTGCGCCATGGCACACTCATCCATCGCCTTTGGCACAGGACGTGCGCCCCAAGACACAGACGACGGGGCACAGGTTTGCCATCCCCCTTCAGATATCGCCAAGGGTCGATCGCCTTTCCAGGGCAAGTCCATCGACCCTTTGCGCCCCGCATGGGCCAGCTGCACCCCCGGAACAATATCGGAAAACGCTTTGATGCGGGACAGAATGCCAGCAAGCGCTTCGCCCTGCACATCGGAATAAAGACCAAGACAGGCCGGCGTGATCCGCCCCTCCGAGGAAACGGCTGTGGATTCGAGGATCATCAGCCCGGCACCCGAATGTGACAAACCGGCCAGATGCTGGTCGTGCCAGGGACCGGCCACACCTTCATGGGCTGCAAACTGGCACATCGGCGAAACGACCAGACGGTTCGGCAGGGGTTGCCCCCCAAGGGCGATCGGATCGAAAAGTGCGGGCATGGGGATTATCCTCTAGTCTTATATGTTTTGCGGGCCCGTTCCTGTGGGCTTTGGGCGAGAAGCGCTGCGGTCTCTGGGCTCGGGCGGCGGCCCCAATCATCCCGCCGTGGCATGTCGGCGATAAAAGGTGTGAGCTGGCGTGACACCGTATCGAACAAGGCGGTCAGGGCTCTCAGCGGATCACGATGGTCGTCGATGCGCAGGTCCATCCATGGAAATGCCTCTGCGGCATAGACCCGCAAAGCCGCCGATTGTTTGCCGCGCCTGTCGCCACCGACCTGGTCACCGGCCTGAAGGGCCGCGAGCAAACGCGCTTCAAACGCCATGCTCTTCGTGTCCTGATATTGCGCAAACATCGCATCCAGAACCTCAGCCCCGGTCAGCATATTCCCGGCGATGAGAACCCCGTCGCCTTTGCGGTGCCCGGCCAGTTCCGTACAATCCGCCCCGGTCCAGACCGCCGCACCACCCGCAGCGTCCACCATGGCGCATTGCCGGACGTCGCGATCCGCATCCTGCGACAATACCGTTTCAAGCGTCTCTGCCGCAGCACGTCCGGCGCGCATCTCAGCAAGCCCGCTGAGCCCGAGATAAGGGTTGCAATAGGCCTGTGTCGCCACCGCACCGACACCGGGTTCGATATAGCTCGAAATCGAACCCGTGCAGGGAATGGCCGAGGCAATCGCAATCCCCAGCTTTCCCGTTTCAGGACAGCGCGCCGTGATCGAAAACGTGTTCAGTTCGATCATTCCGCCGCGCCCGTCGCCAGCCCGCCCGGCAAGGGCATCATGGCCAGCGCCTTGTCAACAAGTCGCGTGGCGGCCGCCCAGTCGTATTTGCGAAAGACATTGGCATCGACGATACGGTTGGCCCCGCCGTAGAACATTTCATATTGCGTATGGCGGGAGGCGAACTCTGACCCGATCGCGTCCCAGGCCAGCCGGAAAGCCCGCACACGCTCCTCTGCCGTACCGATGGCAGAAAGCTGTGTCGCCGCAATCATCCGGCGCATATCTGGATCGGAAAAATCCTCAACGGAAGATGGTAACATGATCACTCCACCACCGCAGAGATCCCGCACTTCGGTGATGAACTCGGGGTAAATCTGCTGGGCTAGAGACAGACTCGTGTAGACCAGCCCCGGATCCGGCATGACATAACCACCGGCCTCGTAAAATTCCGTTTCCGCGGCGATAACAAGCCCGCGAATGATATTCGCCTGACGCGCCAGCCGCGCCAATTTGCCCTGCACGGCAGGGATTTTGTTAGACCCGTTGATCTCGGTGATGTGGCGCGTCAGCCCGGCGAGAAACCGCAGTTTGACCGAAAACCGGATTTGCGACTGGTAATTGTGATAGGAATGCGCAGGCGTCCGGTGCCAGATCGCATGTGCTGCGGTGACGTCGCCATAGGTGAACACCCGCTCCCATGGCACATGCACATCCTCAAACCACACAACCGCGTCGTTTTCATCGAAATGGTAGGCCAACGGGTAATCGAATCCGTTGCTGGCACTTGCCTCGTAGGATTTTCGCGACATCAAGCGGACACCTTTCGTTGCCAAAGGCACAGCGAAGGTCGCGGCAAAGCGCTCCTCCCCCGGTTTCAGCGGCGCGATAGACCCCACAATCAACTCATCGGCCATGATCGAACTGGTGCCGAGCATTTTGGCCCCGCGCACGGTGATGCCGCTGTTGTCCTCCTGAACCACGGAAACGATCAGATCGCCCTTTTCTGAGACCGACTGCGTCTTACCCGCCTGCGGATCATTGATCACATAGCTGACAAAGCGATCCTCCGCGCGCATTTTTTCGAAATATTTTAGAAGCCGCTCTGCAAAGAGCCCCGGCGTCCCCTCCAGCCCCGAAAGACCCGCAATCATCCCCCCTAAGGAGGTGGCCACATGATCTGGAGAACGCCCCAACATACCAAAGCTCAATTCGGACCATGCCTCGATGGCGGCACGTCGCGCCCTCAAATCCTCGACTTTTTTTGGCAACATCCAGGATTTGTTGACTTTTTCTCCTGTCACAGGATCGGGAAAGGTCATCAAATCACAGCTTTCAGGCTTGGATTGAAACTCATAAAGACGCGCGTAGGAGGCCACGGTGTTGCAAAATGCTGGATCTGTCGTCACATCCGAGACTTGCCGCCCGTCAATATAAATACTGCGCCCATCTTTGAGGGCATTTAGATAGGATTGACCGGTGCGGATTGCGGGCATCGCCATTGGAACCTCATATTTTCGAATTTCTTTATCTTAAGATATTTTTTTCGAAATTTTGTCAAGTCCCAATACTCCAATGACGACGGAGAGCAAAAGAGTAGTATTTCGTGCGCATCACGAAGTAAGGCGATAAACAGGAGATAGGAACAGGTCGTATCGCGATCCCCTTGTGCGAGCGGCTTGAAACGCTCGGGCGTTCGTCAGGACACCCGGGCGTTTTTCGTACGCGGCGCATTGCTTCTGCGAATTTCTAAAATAGCGCCTGCCTATTTGTCTGAATGCAGACTTGGTGTCAGTCTTTCCAAACAACACGGGAGTCTGACATGAAAAAAATCCATAGCTTCAAAAAACGTGCCTTGCATGGCTTCACCGCCGTTGCGCTGGCCACCGGCCTGATTGCCTCTGGCGCTTCGGCCGAAACCAAGATCCGCATCGGTCACGTGCTGGCTGACAGCCACAGCTGGAACATTGCGGCACAGGGCTTTGCCGATGAGGTCGCCGAGAAAACTGAGGGCCGTGTCACGGTCGAAGTCTTT
This sequence comes from Celeribacter sp., assembly GCF_048270365.1. NCBI lineage: Bacteria > Pseudomonadati > Pseudomonadota > Alphaproteobacteria > Rhodobacterales > Roseobacteraceae > Celeribacter > Celeribacter sp. The sequence goes on along the minus strand of NZ_JBLWTA010000018.1, from coordinate 32,018 downwards.
CCGGGCGGTCAGCTTGGCAGCGAAAAAGACATGATCGAGGGGCTGCAATTCGGCTCCGTTCAGGGCGGTGTGATCGGGGCGGGCTCGTTCCAGACCATTGACCCGAAAATGGGCATCATCGAAATGCCCTATGCCTGGACCTCACGCGAACAGGCCTTTGCCGCGCTCGACGGCAAGCTTGGCGATGCTCTGGCCGACATTCTCGACCAGCAGAACATCAAGGTTCTGGCCTGGTGGGAAAACGGCTATCGCAACGTGACCAACTCCAAACACCCGATCAACACGCCCGAGGACCTCACCGGTCTCAAAATCCGCGTCACCCCGGACAAGGTGCGCCTCGCCACGTTCGAAGCGCTCGGGGCCGAACCTGCGCCGCTGTCCTTCGGTGAACTCTACTCTGCGCTGCAACAGGGCGTGTTCGACGCGCAGGAAAACCCGCTCTCGATCATCTATTCCGCCTCCTTCTTTGAAGTGCAGAAATATGTGTCGATGACCGGTCACGTCTGGGGCGCTGCCACCCTCGTGCTGTCGAAACCCGTCTGGGACAAACTCTCGCCGGAAGATCAGGAGATCGTGCAGGCCGCCGCGCTCGAATGGGGTGAGAAACAGCGCGACATGGTCGCCGCCAGCGACGCCGACATGATCGCCAAACTCAAAGAGCATGGCATGGAAGTCAACGACGTCGACAAAGCACCGTTCATCGCCGCCGTGCAGCCGATCTGGGAGGCCAATGCCGATGTCTATGGCGAAGAGCTCCTCTCCATCCTCGACGAGTACCGCAAATGAGCCGGGCCATGCCGGAAGTGAAACAGCTCGGATCGGTCGAACCGGTCCAGCTCTACGACTTCAGCCAGAAAGTCCTGTTCTCGCCAAAGGAACGCGGTGAAGGGTTTATCAAGTTGTCGGTCACGACCGGCAAACGGGGCGCGCGCAGCGTGCCCCACGCCCACCCGCGCGACGAGGTTACCCTCACGCTCAAAGGTGAAGCCGTGCTGCGCGCCAATGGCGAAGAATTCTACATGACCGAAGGCACCGCCCTGCGTCTGCCGCCGGGCGTCGTGCATGAGGTCGAGGTGCTCTCCGAAGAATGGATCGTAGTTGCGGCCTATTGCGACGAATGCATGCTCTGCCGCGGTGGCGACGGGGTCAGCGCATGAAAGCCGTGATCGACCGACTGGCGCAGGGTCTCGACGGGGCCGTCCGCACCATAGGTGCCATTGGTGTCGCAAGCCTTGCGGGCATCGTCGCCTGGGTGGTGTTCTCGCGCTACCTACTGGGCCAGACGCCACGCTGGTCCGAGGAACTGCCGCGTCTTATCCTCGTATGGGTCACCTTCATCGGCATGGTTTCGGGTTTTGTCCGTCGTTCGCATTTCAAGGCGGGCATCCTCGACATGATCTTGCCCGAAGGCCGCGCCCGGCGGGCCACACATCTTTTGGCCGGGATCTGTTCCGGCGTGTTCCTGATCGTGCTGTTGGTCACTGGCTACAAGATCACGCTGTTCACCTGGCACCATGAAACCACCGCGATGAGCCTGCCCGGTGGGCTGTTCTATCTCTGCCTGCCCATCGGCGCGGCATTGTCGCTCATCGCCTTGATCCTGCGCGGAGGCCGCCCGTGAGCTTTGAACTTTTCCTGCTGCTGGCGAGTTTTATCGTCCTCATCGTAATCGACGCGCCAATCGCCGTCGCCCTCGGTCTCGCCTCGGCGCTCTATATTGTGGTGGCCGATCTCGCTCCCCTAATGGTCGTCGCCCAGCGCATGATCGCGGGCATCGACAGCTTCACCCTTTTGGCCATTCCCCTGTTTCTTATGGCCGGGATGCTAATGGTTCAGGGCGGTCTTGCGCCACGTATCGTCGCGCTGTGCTCAGCCCTCGTGGGGCGCGCAACCGGCGGCCTGGCAATCGTCATGATCCTCGCTTGTATGCTGTTCGGCTCTCTGTCGGGCTCGGGCGTCGCGGATGTGGTCGCCATCGGCACCATGCTTTTGCCTGCCATGAAAGAGCGCGGCTATCATCCCGGGTTCTCCGCCGCCGCTTTGGGCTGTGCCGGGTCTCTCGGCACCGTCGTGCCGCCCTCCATCGTTCTGATCGTCTACGGCACGGCCACCAACACCTCCATCGGGCAACTTTTCCTGGGTGCCATCGTGCCGGGCATTCTTCTGGGTCTTGGTCTCATGGTGGTCGCATGGTGGATTTCGCGCCGCAATGGCTGGCGCGGAGGCGATCCGGTGTCCGGAGCAACCGTCCGCAAAAACCTGATCGAGGCGGTGCCCGCTTTGATCGCCCCGGTCATCATCGTCGGCGGCATCCGGTTCGGCGTCTTCTCCCCAACCGAAGCCGCAGGCGCGGGCGTGGTTTACGCGCTGATCGTCGGCGGGTTCCTCTATCGTGCGCTGTCCCTACGCGAAACCTTCACCATTTTGCGCGATACGGTCGAAATGACCGGCGCCATCCTTCTGGTGATCGCTTCCGCCTCGGTCTTCGGCTGGATTCTCGCAGCCGAACAGGTGCCGCAACTTGCCGTGCATGGGATCGAGGCTCTGACCTCGAATGCCACGGTGGCACTGATCCTTCTTATGGCACTGGTGCTGATCCTCGGCACCTTCATGGAAAGCCTCGCGATCATCCTGATCCTCGCGCCGGTCTTCATCCCCGTGCTCGGCGCCTATGACATCGATCCGGTTTATTTCGGCATCCTGCTGACGATCAATCTGGCCATTGGGGCCAATACCCCGCCACTCGGCATCGACCTCATGGCCGCGTGTCGTACCGGAGGTATCCCGATGTCCTCCGCCTTCCGCTACCTGTTGCCGTTCATAGGCTCAATGGTCGCGATCCTTCTGCTGCTGGTCCTGTTCCCCGAGATCATCACCGGCCTGACCGGGGCCAGGTGACCCCATACACTCCTGAAAGAGGTAAGCTATGACTATTTCCCCCGAAGCCCGCATGTCGGTTGACCGGTTCTGGTCGACGATTGAAGCCTCCGCCGAGATCGGCAAGGGGCGCCCGGGCGGGCTATCGCGCCTGACGCTTACGGACAGCGATCGCGAAATGCGGGACCTGTTCTGCGACTGGTGTCGTGAGGCTGGGCTTGAGGTCGAGATCGACGAACTCGGCTCGATCTTTGCCCGCCGCGACGGGACCGACAGCTCCCTGGCGCCGATCCTGATCGGCAGCCATCTCGATACCCAGATCAACGGTGGCCGGTTCGATGGCATTGCCGGGGTTCTCGCCGGTCTCGAACTGGTGCGGACGCTCAACGAATTGGGCCATGTAACCAAGCGCCCGATCGTGATCGTTGACTGGACCAACGAGGAAGGCGCGCGGTTCTCGCCTCCGATGGTCGCATCTGGCTGTTTTGTCGGCCGCTATGAGCGCGACTGGGTCTACGATCTCGAGGCCGATGACGGGCCGCAGTTCGGCGACGAGTTGGAACGGATCGGTTACAAGGGTGACAAACCCTGCAAAGCAGGAGAGATCGATGCCTATTTCGAACTGCATATCGAACAGGGACCGATCCTTGATGCTGAAGGCCGCGAGGTTGGCGTTGTCACCGGCGGCTACCCGAGCCACGGCATGCGTGTGCGCTTCGAGGGCGAAACCGCCCATACCGGCCCGACGCCGATGGACCTGCGTCACAATGCGCTGATCGCAGGCGCGCGTTTTCTGACCGCCGTGGACGACATCGGCTGGGAATTCGCGGTGCATGACGGCAAGGCCACCGGGTCGCGGCTGGCCGCTTGGCCGAACAAGCCCGGCATCCTGTCGGACACGGCGCAATGTATCGCCGACGTGCGCCATCCCGATCCGATCACGGCAAAGGTCATGGCCGAAAAAATGCGCCGCGCCGCCAAGGCCAGCGCCGCCATGGCGGGCTGTGTTGCCGTGATTGAGGACGAATGGGTCTGGGGCGGCGATATTTTCGACGGCGAGCTGGTCAACGGCATTCGCGACGAGGCCGTGCGTCAAGGTTACAACTGGCGCGATATCCAGTCTCAGGCCGGTCACGACGCCTATCACATGGCGATGCATTGCCCGTCCGCGATGATCTTTACACCCTGCAAAGGCGGCATCACCCATAACAACAACGAATCCTGCGAACCGGAGGATTTCCGTGCCGGGCTGAACATGCTACTGCATGCCGTGGTAAAACGGGCGGATCGCTGATGCAGGTTTTCGGACATGAAGAGATCGAGGCCCGGCTGGACTGGCCGGGTCTCATCGCGGCACTGAGGCAAGATTTTGCGGTGGCGGCCACCACCGCCCCGGCGCGTCAGGTGCTCGACATCGAATTGCCGGGCGGCGAAATCGCCTCCCTGCTGATCATGCCCGCTTGGGAGGGTGGCAAGGCCATCGGCGTCAAGGTCGTGACTTTTTTCCCGGGCAATGCCGCCAAAGGCAAGGCTACGATCAACGCCGGGATGCTGATGTTCGACGGCGCGGACGGGCACTTCACCGCAGCACTCGACGGCGATGCGATCACCGCCCGACGCACTGCCGCAGCCTCTGCACTCGCGGCTGATTATCTCGCCCGCAAGGACGCCCGGACCCTGTTGGTCGTCGGCACAGGGCAACTGGCGCTCTCGGTCGCCGAAGCACATGCCTGCGTGCGGGACTATGACCATGTTCTGATCTGGGGGCGTTCGGCGCAAAAGGCACAGATCGTCGCCGACACTCTCTCAGCCCGCGGCCTACCGGCAACCCCCTGCACCGATCTCGAAACCGGCTGTCGTGCGGCCGATGTGATCACTTCGGTGACTGCTTCGACCGTGCCGATGATCAAGGGTGCATGGCTCAAGCCCGGTTCGCATCTCGATCTGATCGGCGCGTTCAAATCCGACATGCGCGAAAGCGACAGTGCCGCGATCATCGACGCGCAGGTCTTTGTCGATGGGCGTGCAGGCGCAGTTCTGGCGGGCGATCTGGCGCAACCAATTGCGGAGGGGACCTTCCACCCGGATCGAATCGCAGCCGATCTGACGGAATTGGCCCAAGGCACCCATCCGGGTCGGCAAAGCGAGACAGAGCGCACGGTGTTCAAATCCGTCGGCCTGTCGCAGGAGGACCTCACCGCCGCCTATGAGGTCATCAGCCGGGATGGCTGATCAACACATGCCCGGATAGAGATTCAGAAGTTCGTCGATCAGATTGGCGAACTTCTCCTCGGGCGGGGTGAGCTGGCTCAGGTTCGAGGAGACGAGGAATACATCGGCGCCAAGCGGTTGATCCACGAGCCGCAAGGGCCAGAGCCGCCCTGCACGGACATCATCCGTCGCGGTCAAAACCGGCAAGAGTCCAATCCCGAGGCCGGAGATCAGCATTCGCCGCACCTCTTCGAGATCGCGGCTCGATCCACTAGTTCGATTTCCGAGTCCAAGCCCCTCACGCAGCAGATACATCGGCTCGAACCCCATCCCGTCGCTGGCGCAATCGATCGCCACGAACGGCTCTTGTTGCAAGGCACGCATGTAGATTTCCTCAATCCCGAACAGCGGATGCTCTGCGCCACAGAAAATCCCGAACTCTTCGCGAAACAGGTGGCGGCAATGCAGCGTCGGCATCTGTTTCGTCAAGAGACAGACCCCGATCCCCGCCTTTTCCGTGGTGATTTGGCGTACGATGTCGAGGGAGTTCTTGACCTCGATCCGCCATGTGATCGAGGGATAGCGTTGGTGATAAAGCCGCAGTGCCTCATCGATCAGCGGCGAATGCAGACGGCTGATCATGTTGAGGGTCAATTCGCCGAATTCGTCGTCGTTGCGGTCCTCCGACAGGGTGCCGATGCGTTCGGCGCAGCGAAACATCTCGACACATTCCTGATAGATCTTTTCGCCCCGCAGCGTCAGCGCAAAGTGACGCGTGCCGCGAAAAACCAGTTTGCAATCGAGTTGCTCCTCAAGTTTCTGGAGCGCAAGGCTCACCGAGGGCTGACTCATCTGAAGCTGGCGCGCGGCGCCGGTGATACTCTTCTCCTCGGCGATCACGCAAAAGGTCCGCAAGAGGTTCCAGTTCAGTTCAGCGTTTTGCGATAGCGCTGGCATGCGATCTCCTTTGAGGCCTTGCGGCATAGTAGTCGATTTGCCGGAGGTCGGTCAGCCCCCAGTCATAAGCACACACTATCTCACCAATAAATTCACGCCGAAACCACACACTATCTCGAGCGGCCATTACTTATTACTCTTTTCGAAAAGAGCTTACGATATGTTGAAAAGGACAAACCCATGGCCGTGAAAAGATTGCACCCCGGAGCGCGGATGAGCCAGGCGGTCATTCATAATGACACCGTATATCTCGCTGGTCAGGTCGGGGAACCGAGCAACGACATCACCGCACAAAGCCGCGAGGCGCTTGCCGAGGTGGACCGACTTCTGGCCGAGGCCGGGAGCGACAAATCCAAGACGTTGAAAGTGATCGTCTGGCTCGCAAATATGGATGATTTCGCGGCGATGAACGCGGTGTACGACGCCTGGATAGATCCGGAGAATCCGCCGGTACGGGCCTGTGGCGAAGCGAAACTCGCGACGCCCGATTATCTCGTCGAATTCATCGTGACTGCCGCTCTCTGAATTTTCCAACAAGCGATTTTCCCCGCCCCATGCAGCCATCGTGCTGCATGGGATGGAAAAGATGCGCCCGATGTTCCGGGCTCAAACAGCCCCGCGCCCGCACCGAATCCGATAGGACCCCGACATGATCCCCGATCTCTCCGAAATTGAAACCGCCACTCTAGGGCATTTTCTCTACGAGGGCTTCATGGCTCCGGCTCTACAAGCGCTGATCCCGGCGCGCCGGATCTATGGCCCGGCATTGACGGTACGTCTGCCCGGGCGCGATGGATCCGCACTGGTCGAAGCTCTGTCAGTGGCGGAACCGGGTGATGTGATCGTGGTCGATCGCTGCGGTGACATGCGTCATGCCTGTTTTGGGGCGGTGACCGCCCAGGCTGCGTTCGAACGTGGCGTCTCGGGCGTCGTCATTGACGGGTTCGTCACCGATCAAGCTGCGCTTCTAGCCCTTGGCCTGCCGGTCTGGTGTCGGGGTCGTTCGCCGATCACAACACGCAACCGTCAGACGACAGGAGAGGTCGGAGGGCTGATCACCTGTGGCGGTGTGCCGGTGGCGCGGGGCGACATTATTCTCGCCGATGAAAACGGGGTCGCCGTGCTCGATCCCGAACAGGCGGCAGGCCATGCGGCGACCGCTCTGCAAATGCAGCACGACGAGATCGACATCCTCCGGCGCCTGAAAGCCGGGGAGACGTTGAAAGAGATCACCGCAGTCAAGAAGCCGGATGACCGGCCACAGCGGCGATTGCTAAACCTGACCTTCCGACAGACATGAGGACCCTATGAAAAAAACGATGACACAACTTTTGTTGTCCAGCGTGTGCGCAACTTTGCTCACCGCCCCGGCAATGGCTGGCAAAGCCTATAACACGCTCAACGTGGCTTTCGCCGCCGAACCCGAACCGCTCGACACTTACAAGATCGCGGGCCGTCAGGGCCTGATCCTTGCCCGCCACGTCTATGACGGATTGATCTACAAGGACCTGAACACCGGCGAATTCCTCCCGGCCCTGGCAGAAAGCTGGAGCCAGCCGGAAGATGGCGTGATTGAGTTCAAGCTCCGTCAGGGCGTCACATTCCACAACGGCGCGTCTTTTACCGCCGACGATGTGCTAGAAACACTCAACACCGTCATCACGCCGGAATACGGTACGCGTTATGCGATTTCTGTCGACTGGATCGACCATGTTGAAAAGGTCGATGATTTCACCGTTCGCATCAATATGGCGAAACCCTTTGCAGGCGTTTATGAGATGCTCGCTGATGCCCTGCCGATCTACCCGAGTGAGTATTTTGCCGAGGTCGGCTCCGAAGGCATGGCGCGCAATCCGGTCGGCACCGGGCCGTATCGCCTTGTCGAACAGGAGCCGGGTGTGCGCTATGAGCTTGAACGTTTCGAAGACCATTATGAGGGCAGCCCGAAAGCTGGCGCTACCATCGACAAGATCGTGGTGCGGACGGTTCCCGAGATGAACACCCAATATGCCGAGTTGATGAAGGGCGATCTCGACTGGATCTGGCGCATTCCGCCGGATCAGGCCGCGAAACTCGAAAGCCGCGCCCAGATCATCTCTGCTCCGATCATGCGGATCTCCTACGTCAATGTCGCGCCTTCCGCGCTTGGCGGGGAGACCCCGATTGCCAATCTCAAAGTTCGTCAGGCGATCCAGCATGCGGTCAATCGCGATGCGATCACCAAAGCGTTCGCGGGCGGTGCGTCCGAAGTGCTCAAGAGCTTCTGTAACCCGGCACAGTTCGGCTGCACGGATGACGTGACCCAGTACGACTATGATCCGGAAAAAGCGAAGGCGTTGCTTGCCGAGGCGGGCTACGGGGACGGCTTTACGCTTTCGATGGTGTTTGCGGCCATGCCGCGTCCGGTGGCCGAAGCCATTGCCGCCGACCTCGCAAAAGTCGGCATCACCCTGCAACTCGACGAGCTGCAATACGCGGCGGGTGTTGGGAAATGGCGCGAAGAGCAAGTGCCTGCCTTCTTCTCCAACTGGGGCAGCTACGGCGTTGGCGATGTCGCCTTCCTCCTGTCGAACTTCTTCGGCGGCGGTGCGGACGATCTTTTGAAAGATCCGGAACTGGTAGACTGGCTGACGACTGGCGACACCTCGACCGATACCGAAGAGCGCAAGACGGTCTATGCCGAGGCACTCGGGAAGATTGCGGATGAGGCTTATGTCATGCCGATGTACAGCTTCAACGTGAACTATGGTCTGTCGCCGGATTTGAACTTTACGCCTTACCCGGACGAATTCGCCCGGTTCTGGGAAGCCTCCTGGAAATAAGTTTGCGCCTCTGAAAACTCTGGGTGCCGGCCTCCGGCACCCTCTTTTTTGCTATGGGAGAACGCGATGTTCCTCTATTTGCTGAAACGCTTGTTGGTCGCCTTATGCGTCTGTTTGGCTGTTTCTCTTCTCAGCTTCGGTTTGATGTTCCTTGTCGGCGATCCAGCCATCGCGATTGCAGGCTCAGGCGGCAGCGCCAAGGATGCCGAAGCGGTTCGTATCGCCTATGGGTTCGACCGTCCGTTTCTGGTCCAGTATTTCGATTGGATCGGTCGCGTTTTGACCGGCGATCTTGGGCAGAGCATCTATTTCCACATTCCGGTCACAGAAATCATCGGGGCGCGCATCCCAGTCACGCTCAAGCTTGGATTTCTGTCCTTTGCCGTGGCGCTTTTGATCGCGTTGCCTCTTGGTATTCTTGCCGCGCTCAAGCCAAACGGCCTGATCGACCGGCTGGCCCTTTTGCTGGCTGTCACGGGGCAGGCGGTGCCAAGTTTCTGGCTCGGCCTCATGGCCATCGTGGTGTTTGGCGTCTGGTATGGCTGGGTGCCGATTTCGGGTGCCGATGAATGGCAGGGCTATATCCTGCCCGTACTCGTTCTGGCCTATTCCGCCATGCCCGCGATGATGCGGATCACGCGCTCTGGTATGATCGACGTGCTGGGCGCGGATTATATTCGGACAGCTTATGCCAAGGGCCTGCCGGTGTGGCGGGTGATTGCGGGCCATGCGCTCCGCAATGCGATCTTGCCGTTGGTGTCTCTGGCTGCGGTACAACTGGGCGTCTTGCTCTCGGGGTCCATCGTGATCGAAAGCGTCTTTGCGCTCAACGGGCTTGGACGATTGGCATGGGAGAGCTTGCTGCGGGCCGATATGCCGGTGGTGCAAGCCATCATCCTGATCCTTTCTCTGATCTATGTGATCCTTACAACGCTCGGGGATCTCGTGAATGCGTGGCTTGACCCGCGAATCCGTGGAGGTCGCTCATGAATAGCTCACTGCTTTTGCGTCGTGCCGTTGGCAATTCTGGTGTGCTGATCGGCGGCACGGTTCTGTTGCTTATGGTCATTGCGGCGCTTTTTGCCCCGGTGCTGGCCCCGCACGACCCCTATGCGCAGGATTTGACACAACGCTTTCTGCCACCGTTTTGGCAGGACCGCTCTGTGCCTGAACACCTTCTGGGTACAGACCATCTTGGGCGGGATTACCTCTCCCGGCTTATCTATGGCGCGCGCGTCTCTCTTGGAGTGGGGCTTGGCGTCATTCTGATCTCTGGTGTGATCGGGATTTCTCTCGGATTGGTCGCGGGCTATTTCGGTGGTCTCACCGATATGATCATCAGCTTTCTGATCACCACGCGGCTGTCTCTTCCGATTGTGCTGGTGGCGCTGGCGGCGGTGGCGTTTGCCGGGGCATCTTTAGGAACGCTGATCACCGTGCTTGGCCTGTTGCTCTGGGATCGGTTTGCCGTGGTCTCTCGGGCGGCGGCGCAATCTTTGCGCGGACGGGATTTCATCAAAGGTCTGCGTGCCATCGGAGCAAGCCAGTTCCGCATCCTTTTCCTTGAGCTTTTGCCCAATATACGTTCCGCACTCATCGTCGTCGTGACGCTTGAAGTGGCCAATGTCATTCTGCTCGAAGCGGCGCTGTCGTTTTTGGGACTTGGTGTGCGGGCCCCCACGCCTTCGTGGGGGCTTATGATTGCGGAAGGCCGTGAAAATATCCTTTTTGATCCGTGGTTGATTGCCCTGCCGGGTGGGGCGCTTTGTATCCTTGTCTTGGCTGTGAATCTGCTGGGCGACGGTCTGCGCGATGTGACCGGAGGGCGCTTGAAATGACCCAGAACCTATTGTCTTTGAAAAACCTGCGCGTGTCCTTGCCAACCCCTCGTGGCGCATTGAACGCAGTGCGCGGCGTGGATTTGACGCTTGGCGAAGGCGAGACCCTTTGTCTTGTGGGCGAAAGCGGCTGCGGCAAATCCATGACGGCGATGAGCCTCATGGGGTTGTCGCCCAAAGGTGCGGAAACTCGTGCCGATCGGTTCGATATTCTTGGCCATGACATGACCGGAAAGCCGCAAAAAGCATGGGCTGGACTGCGCGGTCGAGGGATGTCGATGATCTTTCAGGATCCGATGACCTCGCTCAATCCGACCTTGCAGATCGGTCGCCAGTTGACTGAAGGTGTGATGTTGACCGAAGGGATTTCCCGCAAGGTCGCCGAAGCGCGTGCGATCGAGTTGCTCGAAAAGGTCGGGATCGCACGGGCTGCGCAGCGTCTGCGGCAATATCCGCATCAGTTTTCCGGTGGGCAGCGGCAACGTCTGATGATCGCCATGGCGCTTATGAGCCGCCCCAAATTTCTCATCGCCGACGAGCCGACCACCGCGCTTGATGTGACCATTCAGGCACAAATCCTGCGTCTGCTCGCCGAGTTGCAACGCGAGCTCGGACTTGGGCTTTTGTTGATCACTCACGACCTTGGTGTGGTCGCTGCCATCGCGGACCGGGTTGCCGTCATGTATGCCGGACGCATTGTGGAAGAGGGGCGGGCGGAGACCGTTTTCGCCTCTCCCGAACATCCCTATACGGCAGGCCTAATGGCCGCGATCCCGGTGCCGGGACGGACGCCGCGCGGCACGCCTCTTCCGGCGATTCCAGGGCGTGTGCCGGGCCTGATTGGGTCCGTCTCTGGCTGTGCTTTTGTGGATCGCTGTGCGCGGGCTTTGCCGCAGTGTTCACACCTTGCGCCGCCACTTCACACCCGCGCGGGACATCGCGTCGAGTGCCATCTGCAATCCGTCTCTCGTGAAGAGGAGCCCCAGCCATGAGCCGCCCTTTGCCCGCCCTTGAACTGATCGGCATTTCTAAGCGCTACAGCGTTTCGCAAGGGCTGTTCAAATCCGACGCGACGCTCACCGCGCTCGATAATCTGTCTTTAAGCCTTGAGGAAGGACAAACGCTCGGCCTTGTTGGTGAAAGCGGTTGCGGCAAATCGACGGCGGTCAATGTCATGCTTGGCCTTTTGCAGCCGGACGAAGGCGCGGTTCGTCTGTCCGGGCGTGACATTCGCCAAATCCCTCTCAAGGAACGTGTGCGGTTGATCCAGCCGGTCTTCCAGGACCCTTACAGTTCGCTCAACCCGACGCGGACGATTTCCGATCTGGTGGGCCAGCCCTTGCGTCTTCAGGGCGTTGGGCGGGCGGAGGTCCGAAGCGCTGTGTCCGACATGCTGGACCGGGTAGGCTTCCCGTCGCGATTGGCCGACAGCTATCCGGCGGAATTGTCAGGTGGGCAACGACAGCGCGTTGCAATCGCGCGGGCGTTGATTTCTCGGCCGAAGGTGTTGATCTGCGATGAACCGACTTCCGCGCTTGATGTGTCGGTGCAGGCGCAGGTGATCAACCTCTTGCTGGAATTGCGCCGGGAGTTCGGCCTGACCATGGTCTTCGTCAGTCATGACCTGTCCGTGGTCGAACATCTCGCCGACCGAGTCGCGGTGATGTATCTCGGGCAAAAGGTCGAAGAGGCCGGGGTAGACGGCTTGTTCACTCACCCGGCGCATCCCTATAGCCGCGCGCTTCTGGGCGCGACCTTGGCCCCGGATCCCGCCGCCGGGCTGCCCGATCTCGCACTTGGTGCGGGGGCCGCCGATCCGCTCGACCGGGATAAAGGATGCCCCTTTGCTCCGCGCTGCGCTTTGGCAGAGGCCGCTTGCGGGGAGGGAAACATCCCGGAAATCCGCGTGGAAGCCGGCGCTGCACATCTCGTGCGCTGTCTCATGGCCAAATCCGCCTGACGAGCTTCAACATTGTCGGCTCCAGTTTTGCCCGAAGCTCGGGTAAGGGCACCGCCACAGCATTTGTCGCAGGGTAGTAGCGGAGAAACAAAGTCTCTCTATGCGAAAATCCACAAACACGGTTTCGGGAGACCTTTCCGATCCGTCCCCGTAGCCTAACCCTCAAAGTCAAATCAATCGCTTACATCTCATAAGGCGAAAAAGGTAGAAATGCCCTTGCGTACGGGACTTCTACATTTTCCATGCCCTAAAGACCGGTTTTTAAGCGATCGCCACGCGCGTTCGGGAGGATGCCCCTCAAGTCGGTATAAGCACCTGAAATTTTAGGCATCAGCGGGAATAGTGTAGCTTGCAGGGCATGGTATATGTCTGGTTTTCCGATGAACTGACCGGATATGGGGTTGCCGTATCGATCAATTTCCGGAAACCAACCGCCTCGGTCCGAGTCAATGAAATGGTGCCTCGCGAACTCCCACAAAACACGATACCAAACTAGATCTTCCGAGTGAGGATCGATCTTCAAAATGGCGGCCATTACGCCGATCGCTTCGGTCACGGGCCACCAGTAACGGTCGCGAATGAGCGGTTTTCCCGAAAAATCCAGCGTATATACAATTCCGCCTTGCTCCGCGTCCCATGCGTCCTTCAAAGCACGGTATACCACGGCACGGGCGATTTTCAGGGGGCCTTCAAGATCACCGGTTAACTCACCATAATGCAACAGCAAACGCGCCAGTTCAAAGGAATGTCCCGGGGTGGTGCCAGCAGGCCTGAACATCGGGTTTTCGCTATAGTCGCGATCCACCTTCCAGTCCTGCGAGTAGTGCTCCGGAATGCGCCAGTTCTCATTCGGAGCCATTTTTTCCATGAAGAACTCGAGGATACGGCCCGCGCGGAGAAGAAACTTTTCGCGCCCCGTAGCCTCAAAGGCAGCAAGCAAAGCCTCGACGCCATGCATGTTTGCATTCATCCCGCGATAGGTCGAAAACGGTGTCCAATCGCGGTTCCATTCGTCGCAAAATAGACCCTGCTCTTCCTCCCAGAAATGCCTGTCGAGCACGTGTTCGACATCTGACAAAAGCGCAGTTGCATCAGGATGTCCTGCGGCCATGGCGCTCGCCGCAGCAAGGAGAACAAACACATGCCCATAGGCGAGCTTGCGGGAGTCGGACATGTCGTCCCCCTTAAGCGCCCACACATATCCGCCAAAGTCCGCATCATGGTGGTGCTCCCGCAGGTAGCGTATCCCATGGTCAATGAAGGTGTCGCAGGCAGTGCGGCCGGCAAGATAGCCCAAAGAATAAGAATGCACTAGGCGCGTCGTTGTGTGCAACTCCTGCACAGCGCTTCCCAGAGGCCGTCCTTGCATGTCCAAAGTATGGAACCCGCCAGACGGGCAGATGCTATTGTCGAAAAACGCAAACTGTCGCAATGCATCTTTGACGAGAAAGCTCCTGTGAGCCTCTGATGCCCACGTGTTTCGCGGCATTCTTTCCATCGGTTTTTCCTATGCGCTTTAGTGGAGCCGGATGTGCGTCTTGACGGTGCATCTGGGCGCGCACAAACCACGATCACCCCTACTCCGCCCAAACGCAGGAACACAATAGGTGTATCGTTTGTTTTATCAATATCTTTGTTTTGTTGACTATAAAGGTAAAAGGTTTAACGTTGCATCTAATCGAATACGGGAGATTCGATTGAACATTCTAGGGAGAGAGGACATCATGAATAATCTGATCCTGTCGTCGGCCGCTGTTACCTGCATGTTGGCTATGACGCCCGCCACCGCAGAGGTCGGTGGCAAAATCACGTTCTACACGCATTTCACAAATTTCGTAGAAAACGGGAAATGGGACGAATGGACCAATGCCTTCGAAACGGCCTATCCCGGGACAGAAGTTGAAGTCATTGGCATTGCCAACTATCGCGCAGAGATGCCTGTGCGCATTGCGTCAGGTGACTATGGCGATGTTGTAAATGTGCTCGACAACCTACCGCCACAGGACTTCAAGAAATTCTACCTGCCGCTTACGGATATGCCGTTGGCAGAAACCCATCAGTTCGTCGATCGCTACAAGGTCGATGGTGAGGTCTATGGGTATGTCTATGGCGTGAATGCGGAAGCCGTCGTTTACAACAAGCAGGCCTTCGCCCGTGCCGGGATCGAGGCCGTTCCCACGACTCGCACAGAGCTTTTCGAAGTTTGCGACAAGCTTAAGTCCGCAGGGATCGTTCCCATGCAAATCAACATGGGTGCTGGATGGCCGATGCAGCAATGGGACAAAGCCGCATTGATGTTTGCGCGCGACGGGGCATTCTATGAAACAATGCTGTCAGACCCGAGCCCATATGACGCCAAAAAACCATACGGGCAGTCCATCGGCCTTGCCAGAGCGCTGTTTGAGGCAGGGTGCACCGAAAAAGACTATACCGCGAACAACTGGGAACAGTCGAAAACGCTTTTGGGGGCCGGTGAGGCCGGGATGTGGTTCTTGGCAAACTGGTCCATCCCGCAGGCAATCAAAGCCGGTGAAGCGCTTGGCCTCGAAAATGTGTCTGACGATCTGGGTATGTTTCCACTGCCGATCGACGACAGCGGATCATCGCCTGTTCTCCTCAATCCGGATTGGGCGCTTGGTGTGTCCGTAAATTCGAAGAACCCGGATACGGCCAAGGCTTGGATCGACTTTGTCCTGACCAAAACCGACATTGCCAACGAGGCCGGTTTTATTCCCGGAGACCTGAGAATTGCGCCAACAATGCCACAATTGGTCGAATTGCAGTCCTACGACGCACCAATGATTGAAGCCGGGACTCCCTCCTCGGCCTTCGTTCAAGCCATGGCAGATGCTCGTATTGATTTCATGACTGGAACCTATATCCGCGACGTCATTCTCGCCAAAGACTATGATGCCGCGATCGATGAAGTGAACGCTCGCTGGGCGAAAGTCACCGGTCAATAAGTCTCATCCCTCACGCGGGCTGCTTTGTTTCAGGCGGCCCGCGCCTGGGCTCCTTCGGACATCACCATGAATCTGACCTCTTCACACGCTCAACGCAAGCTCGTGATCGCCACCTTTCTTGTGGCTCCTCTGACTTTGCTGACTGTTTTCTCGCTATACCCGTTTTTTCAGATGGTGTGGTTTTCTATGACCGACTGGGACGGGCTGTCGACGGACATGAACTTTGTCGGTCTGGCGAATTATCAACGAATTCTGGTTGAAGATCGCCAGCTGCTCGTGCCCCTTGTCAACTCGATCTATTACTTTGCGGGCGCACTTATCCAACTTGCGCTTGCGACCTATTTCGCGGTCATTCTCAATCGGGGTCTGCCTGGATCTAACACCTTCCGCATCATCCTGTTTCTGCCGTTCGTCCTCAATTCAGTGGCGGTGTCCATTGTCTTCCGCGACTTTCTCCAGATTGATGGCGGCCTCGATGCCCTTATGACACTTCTCGGATTGGGCGCTTATACCCGCGAGTGGGTTCAGGATCCCGAGATCGCGAAATGGTCGCTCGTCTTCGCATCTGTCTGGCGGTACATGGGCTTTCAACTGCTGATCACCTATGGCGCCCTTCAGGCGGTTCCACAGGATCAGTATGAGGCGGCCCGGATTGAAGGCGCAAGTGACTGGCAACAATTCCGCTACATCACCTTGCCAACCATTGCGCCTGTGCTCGGGCTACAAATCATTCTTGCCACGGTTGGCTCGCTCGAGGTGTTCGATGTGCCGTTTCTCATCACCAACGGGGCCAATGGCACGAAAACCTTCGTCATGGCGACCCTCGAGGAAGCGTTCAACTATCGCCGCGTCGGGCTTGCCTCCGCGATGGCTGTCCTGCTTTTGTGCTTTGTCTTTCTGGTCATCATCCTTCAACGCATGATTTTCGAACGGGAGGACCGGGCATGAATATCCCTCACCGCACGCATCACGTCACCCCTTCAAAAGCTCTGTGGACCACCTTTCACTACTTTATGCTGTTCCTCGCAACGGCATTGGTGATTTCTCCACTTTTCATCGCGTTCATCAGTTCGTTCAAAACTCCGCTGGAAATGTTGCGGGGAGAAAAAACAGACCTCCCTGCGAATTGGGGAAATCTCGCAAACTACGCGAGCTTCATCGAGCGCCAGCCTGTTGGGATCGCATTTTACAATACGGTGTTCATCATCACGGTAGCTCTGATTATCGTAATCCTCGTTGGGACAATGGCGGCTTATGTCATCTCACGGTTCCGTTTTCGGGGCCGCGCGCTGGTTTTGGTGCTCTATGTCATCGTCATGGCTGTGCCTCCGATCACAACACAGGTCTCTCTTTATCAGGTCATGCTGCATCTCGGCCTTGTCAATTCGAAATGGGCGCTGATCGTACTCTTTTCCGGTACGGATATCGTTTCACTGTATATCTTCATCACCTATCTGGGCGCGATCAGCACTGAAATCGATGAAAGTGCCCGCATCGAAGGGGCGAGCTATGTCCGAATTTACTGGAGCGTCATCCTACCGCTGATGACGCCAGCGATTTCGACGGTTGTCATCTTGCGGACGATTTACATGTATAACGATTTCGTCCTGCCCTATCTCTACACGCCACGTGTCGAACAATCGACCGTCTCCATGCTGCTCTACAAGGCATCGGATATGATGTCATCGAACACGGAGGCGATCCTGATGGCTGGCATTGTCATTGTGATTGCTCCGACCATTGTCCTCTTTGCACTGCTTCAGCGCCAAATTGTTTCCGGCATGATGCGCGGCGCTGTGAAAGGATAGAATGTGTCAACCTTTGTCTATCGTACCACTCACTGGATTTGGCGCATGGCGGCGATTAATCTGGTCGCCTTGCTTCTGATCATCGCTGGACTTGGGGCTCTGGGATTCTTTCCGGCACTCGTGGGGGTGTTTTATGCCCTGGATCAGGATGAAACCAAACCCCTGCGCGATACCGTCCGCGACATGTTGCGCGAGTACAAGCGAGAGTTCTTAAGAGCCAATCTTCTGGGACTCGTCATGCTGATTATTGCCACCACAGGCCTTTTTGTGGGGAGCCAGATGGGACCGATCGTATTGGCCGTGGCACTGGCGATTGCGTTCTTCGCTCTGGCCATCGCACTCTCCGGCGTGATGAGCCTGTCGCGTCTCTCTGGTCGTTGGCAAGACGGGTTTCACAATGCCTGGACCGGCGTTCTCTGCGCCCCTTACCGCCACGCTCTGGGCCTCGTTTTGTTGCCGGGATGGCTCTGGTTCATTGTCGATCAACCCCTGCTTGGTCTCTATTTTGGCCTTACCGCCCCCGCATATGTCGCCAGACATCTCATCAATCCGGCTCTTGCGTCGGTCTACCCTCCTTCTGCCCCTTCTGAGGTCTCCGTATGACAGGTCTTCACATTGATAATCTGAGCAAGTCCTTTGGCCCGATCAAAGTGCTCCACGATATAGATATCCGCATTGAAAAGGGTGAGTTCCTCGTTCTTCTGGGAGAGTCAGGCTGTGGGAAGTCAACCCTTCTGCGCCTGGTCTCGGGTCTCGAGGAAAAACATGAAGGAACCATTCACATCGCAGGACGCGACGTGACACGCCTTGACCCAAAAGATCGCAACATTGCGATGGTGTTTCAATCCTATGCGCTCTATCCGCATATGACTGTTTATGACAATATTGCCTTTGGGATGCGCATTCGCAAATTGCCACGTGCCGAAAGGGATGAGCGGGTGCATCGCGCAGCAGAAATTCTCAAGCTGACCGATTATCTCGAACGTAAACCTGCACAATTATCGGGTGGTCAAAGACAACGTGTCGCCATCGGGCGAGCGATGGTGCGCGACCCAGACCTGTTTCTCTTTGATGAGCCTTTGTCCAACCTCGATGCCAAACTCCGCGCCGAAATGCGCAGTGAATTGCGGCGCATCCACAAGACGCTTGAAGCGACCATTGCCTATGTCACTCACGATCAAACCGAAGCCATGACGCTTGCAGACAAGATTGTTTTGCTGAACGAGGGCAAAGTCGAGCAATTCGGCGCGCCCGAGGCGCTTTACCTCGAACCGGACACCCTTTTCGCAGCCCGGTTCATCGGGAGCCCGGAAATCAATACAGTCCCGGTCACACTGGATTTTAGCGGAGGAAATCTATCGGCGAACACCGCTTGCGGCCAATTTCCCTTACCTGACCGGGCTCTGCGGGGGGTGGCAACACAGGGACAAGAAGCCATCCTCGCCATACGTCCTGAGGCGTTGTCGTTGGGGAGCGCCGGCCCGGTCACAAGTCGGGGTCACGAAGTGCTCCACGTTGAACCTATGGGATCGGAAACCTATGTCGTGCTCGATTTCTCCGGAACTGAAATACGCCTCAAGGTGCCTGGTTTGGCCCGGATCGAACCGCAAAGCCGCCATACTGTCAGCTGGGATCTGAGCAACGCGCATCTCTTCCATCCTGACAGTGGCCGACATCTGTGACGTTTGTTGCCACATCTCGTATGCGCACCCCTGAAAAAACGACGGAGTTCCCGTCCCCATCCTACCAGACGAGGCCCCCTCATGCCTGATACCGTTTCTTCTATCGACCTTTGTAAGGGCTGGAGTGTCACCAATGGCGCATATTCAGCACCTCTTGACGTACCTGGTGACGTGCATTCCGCCCTGCTTGCCAAGGGGGTAATCACAGACCCCTATTGGCGCGACACAGAAGCGTCTCTGGACTGGATTCACGAAAGCACATGGATCGCCCGCAAGACCTTTGATCTTGAACGCCTCCCAACAGGTCTGTGGACGTTGAGTTTCGATAGCATTGACGGGATCGCAGAGGTAGTGCTGAACGGCCATAGCCTCGGCAAGACGGACAACCAATTCCTGCGGCAGGATTTCGATGCCTCCGTCGCCTTGTGCGAGGGGGAAAACACCCTTGAAGTGCGCTTCGCCTCGACGTCGAAAACTGCACTCGACCGCGCAAAAGCAAGTCCCTTTCCGATCCCATATCTCGATTTCAACTGCCGCTTGCCGCACTACAATTTCTTGCGCAAAAGCCAGTGCGATGCAGGCTGGGACTGGAACATTGCTTTGTCCCCACTGGGACTGCGCGGCGAGGTGCGTTTGCGACACAGCACAGGGCCATGTTTCGATGATGTCATGGTGCGCCAAATCCATGCAAACGATGGTCGCGTGACACTTGAGGCCGACATCTGTTGGCACGCCACAGAACTAGGTATGTCAGTCGCGACGCTGGCCTGTGACGGAAAAGAAGCCCAGGTCGCTGTACAGGTCCTACCCGGTGAACATATGACGACTCTGTCGCTGACACTGGATGCACCCGAGCTTTGGTGGCCAGCGGGTGAAGGTGAACAACGTCTGTATGATTTATCAATCAGTCTAGGGGGGGAGCGACGAACGCAAAAGATCGGCCTGCGTCATATTGAGTTGATCACCCAGAGTGATGAGATTGGGCAGAGCTTTACATTCCGCGTCAATGGTCGGGATATGTTCATACGCGGGACCAATTGGGTTCCGGCAGACGCACTCCCTGCGCGTGCGACACCCGGGACCGTGCGGGATCTGCTGCAATCGGCGCGAGATGCGAACATGAACATGATCCGGGTCTGGGGCGGCGGACTGTACGAGCCAGACTGGTTCTACGATCTATGCTCGGAGATGGGTCTTCTTGTTTGGCAGGATTTCATGTTCGCCTGCAATCTTTATCCGGCACAGGATTTCGATTGGCTCAATTCGGTGCGTAAAGAGGCTGACCAGCAACTCAAACGACTGTCGTCCCAGCCCTGCCTGGCCCTTTGGTGTGGTGACAACGAAGTGATCGGAGCGCTCAACTGGTTCGAAGAGAGCAAAAAGGACCGAGATCGGTATCTCGCGATCTATGCCCGCCTAAATGCCGCCCTTGAAGAAGCCGTCGATCGTCTCCGTCCTGACGTCGCCTTCTGGCCATCTTCGCCTTCGGTCGGAAGGCTGAATTTCGGTGACGGCTGGCATGATGATCGCTCCGGCGACATGCATTTCTGGGATGTCTGGCATTCGGCCAAGGATTTTGAACATTATCGAACAGTACGTCCACGTTTCTGTTCGGAATTCGGTTTCCAGTCCTTTCCCTCGAACCGAGTTATCAAGAGTTTCACCGAAGAGCGCGACCGCAATGTGTCCACCCCCGTGATGGACACCCATCAACGAAACCCTGGGGGCAACAGTCGGATTGTTGAAACGATTTCCCGGTACTTCCGTTTTCCGGATGCGTTCGAGGACATGACCTGGATGAGCCAGGTCAGCCAAGGGCTTGCAATGAAAACCGCGATCGAATTCTGGCGATCGAACAAACCCCGCACTATGGGCACACTCTACTGGCAGCTCAATGACACCTGGCCCGTCGCCAGTTGGGCCAGCCTTGAATATGGCGGCGGCTGGAAGCTCGTCCATTACATGGCGCGGCGCTTCTATGCTCCGGTCCTCGTCACGGCGCAGCCGGATCATGACACTGGCGAAATCGTTTTGTGGGCAATCAATGACAGTCCGACGCACGTGGTCATAGACCTTACCGCAAGACGCGTGGCGGTTTCCGGTGGCATTGAGAATGCGGGCTCCTGGACAGTCCAAATTCCGACGGATCGCAGCATCGAGATTGCGCGTCTGCCGTTGGCCACGTTCGGGCATGAGGCCTTCCTCCATTTTGACTGGCATGACGAGAGTGGCCGGCATAGTGGACACAACGACTATCTGCCTTTGCGTCCGAAAGCATATGACTTTTCTGATCCGGGCCTGACGACAGTTGAGCGGGATGGAGTGGTAACACTTTCTACCAAGCGCCCGGCGCTTTTCGTGACACTGGATCATGGCGGATCGTCCGTGTGGTCAGACAACTGCTTCACACTGTTGCCGGGACACGATAGGGTCCTTGAAGTCGTGAGAAAACGACCCGGTCCAACGGGCGGGCCCGACACAAGATGGCTGAACAGGTGAGAATTGACAAAAACACGAGCATCAGGAAACAGCGTCACCCTTAAAACCATCGCCGATGAACTCGGTGTGTCGGTGACGACTGTCGCCCGTTCGCTCAAGGATGGACACAAGATCAGCCCTAAAACGGTCGAACGGGTGCAAGAGGCCGCAAACCGTCTGGGGTATGTCCGTAATCTCGATGGTCTCAAACTTCGCACCGGGCAGACCTTTGTCTTGCTGGCTCTGCTCGGGGTTTCAACCGAGGAGGAGATTGGTGACTCTGGCTCTGTCGGGCTTCTGAACGGCATTCATGACCGTCTTGTGGAAACACCCTACTCCGTTCGCACAATTCCAGTGTCGATCGGTGAACTGGGTATGGAACGATTGATGGACGCGGTGCGGGGGCGGAATGTGGACGGGCTGATCCTGGACCATACAGAGCCACAGGACGAACGCGTTCGATTTTTGCTCGAACAAGGGACACCCTTCGTCACTTTCGGACGCACGGAGCTTTTCACCCCGCATGCGTATTTCGACATCGACAACGAATATGCCGCATGGCAAGGCACCTCCGCGATGATCAATCAGGGCCATCGCCGGATCGCAATGATTGATGCCGATCCGCGATTCATTTTCGTCCAGCAACGTCTTCGCGGGTATCGAAAAGCACTCGACGAACATGGGATACCCTATGATCCCGCGCTTGTGCGCCATGTCGAGATCAACGCCGATCACGCCCGCGACGCGGCTGAAATATTGACGCGGGTTGGGGTCGATGCTTTTGTCTGCGTCAATGAACTCGTATTTCTTGGCGCGCGTGCAGGTGCACGAAAGATCTTGGGAGAGAACGTGTCGGCTATGGGTTTTTCTGTCAGAACCGGTACTAATATCGGCGATTATCTCGGTACGCCGATCAGCGCGAGTTATTTCTCCCGACGAAAAGCCGGTACAATACTTGCAGATACACTGATCCGCCTGATGGGAGGAGCGGATGTCAGAGACTGCCAGCGGATAGAAAAAACCACGCTTTTACAGTGAGACACGACCGCCCGCATCCTTTTTCGGAAAACCTCCGCTAATGCCTTCCAGCCGCAGCGTTTTGTTTAGGCGGTCGCAGAACTGTTTCAGCTCATGGTTTGGCATGTTTGTGATGTCTCGCGTGCGTGCCGGCCATTTCCGGGTCCGTCGGGTTCTGTTCTCTACCGGGCCTTGCTGCTAGGGCGAAGACGGGTCGCAAATCAGGTCTGGGTACCGAATTCGTCTGCGTACATGCACCCTGCCTTACGCGCCTCTCAGTCCCCCAGGCGGGATCCCCGACGTGATGGCGCTCAACACCAGCAAGGGGGTTCCTGTCAAACAATCCTGAATTGTTATCGTGACACAGGCGCTGTCTCACTTTCGGTCGAATGAGACAGTTATCGGCTTTGCCGATGCGAAACTTCGATCTTCGATTCATCGAGAGGGGCGCAACACGCATAATGCCGCCAAAGGTCCGAGACACCTCTACCGAATTTGGGAAACGCATCCCTGTCACACGGGCCTGATGGGAGGAAAATGATGAGCAAAAACTACAGCGCAG
Source organism: Celeribacter sp. (assembly GCF_048270365.1). NCBI lineage: Bacteria > Pseudomonadati > Pseudomonadota > Alphaproteobacteria > Rhodobacterales > Roseobacteraceae > Celeribacter > Celeribacter sp. Next base: position 8,843 of record NZ_JBLWTA010000018.1, on the reverse strand, counting down.
AAGGCGCAGAGATCGACAAACGCGTGGGCGCGCTGTTCAAGGCGGCCCCTGCCCCCATGAAATCCTATAGCCAACTGGTCGGTGCCGTGTCCGGCGAGGGCGCCTTGTCGGGAAAAGTCAAGGAACTGATGGCCTTCTCGATTTCCATCGCCATTCGGTGCGAGGATTGTATCGTGTTTCATCTGCGGGCCGCTCTGAAACACGGCGCAACGCGCGATGAGGTGATCGAGGCAATCTCAGTCGCAATCGAAATGGGTGGCGGTCCGTCAGTCGTGTATGGAGGCCGCGCGTTGGAAGCACTGGACGCGCTGGTCGAATGACGACGCCTCAGGCCCCTACACTGCGACACCCTGAGAAAGCGCATCGCACATCCTTCTCGGGTCCGGCCAAACCGGACTGGATCCGTGTCAGGGCCCCTTCGGGTGTGGGGTACTCCCGAACAAAGACTCTCCTTCGCGAGGCAGAGCTGACCACCGTGTGCGAAGAAGCCAGTTGTCCGAACATGGGCGAATGCTGGGAACAGGGGCACGCGACCATGATGATCATGGGCGACACCTGCACACGCGGCTGCACCTTCTGCAACGTGGCCACCGGCCGACCCGAGGCTCTGGATCCGTTCGAACCCGGACGGGTGGCCAAAGCCGTGGCGAAATTGGGACTGAGGCATGTCGTGATCACCTCTGTCGACCGCGACGACCTTGCGGACGGCGGCGCGGCGCATTTCGTGCACACGATCCGTGCCATCCGCCAATCCAACCCCGACACCACCATCGAGATTCTGACGCCGGATTTCCTAAAATGCGATCCCGCTGTGGTGGATGCGGTGGTCGATGCGCGACCCGATGTCTTCAATCACAACCTTGAAACCGTGCCGGGGCTTTATCCACAAGTCCGGCCCGGTGCGCGCTACTATCACTCTCTTCGCCTGTTGGATCGGGTCCGACAACGTGACCCCTCGATCTTCACCAAATCGGGGCTGATGGTCGGGTTGGGCGAGGATCGCCAATCCGTGCATCAGGTGATGGACGACCTGCGGGCGGCGGGAGTCGATTTTCTGACGATCGGTCAATATCTGCAACCAACGCCGAAACATCACCCGGTTGAGCGATACGTGACGCCGGATGATTTCGCCGCCTTGAAGGCCGCTGCATTAGGCAAAGGATTTCTGATGGTTGCGGCCTCACCCCTGACCCGATCCAGCTATCACGCCGATGCCGATTTCGAAAAACTTCAGGCGCTGCGATCCGGCACCAAGGGCGGACTTGGACAAAAGGGGGTTTCCACGCAATAATCAAGGAGGATTGCCGGACTCTGCGACCCGGCAATGGGAGGAAAAATCATGATGGCCTCGGAGCAAAATGAGGCGCTGCGCGCCTTGGTCGATCTGTCCAAGGCGCGCTCGACACAGCAACACCGTCTTTCGGTGGGCACGCGCGCGCCTATCCTGCGCCTGCAAGGCACAGAAATCGCTCAACGCCGCGAACAGTTTCAGGATTTGATCGGCGGAGCCGCGTCCGAACTGGACCGCAGCACGTTGTTGCCGGTCAAAAGCCGATATTGCCTGTTGGTGACCGACGCCGAAGGCGTTGTGTTAGAAAGCTACGCCCCCGACGGGGTCGAGTCGGACTTTCAGCGCAGCGGTCTGGCTGTCGGCGGTATCTGGAACGAGAAGCTGGCGGGCACCAACGGGATCAGCGTGGCTTTGACCGCAGGTCGCGTCCTGACCGTGTCGGGCGATGATCATTTCTATCGGTGCTTCTCGCGCTTTGCCTGTAGCTCGGCACCCCTGACCGATGCGCAAAACAACCTGATTGGCTCGGTCACTCTGGTCGGCGCGGTCGGTCGGCGCCCGGATGAAATCGGCCTGTGTGAACAGACGCTGCATCGTGCGACTCGCCAGTTTCAGACCCGGTTGTTCCGCAACTTCCACTCGGACAAGATGACCGCCCGGCTGATGTCGCGCGATCCCGAAACACGACGGTGTTTCGAAACGCTGGTGGCCTGTGACGACCGGGGGGCGGTGGTCTTTAGCCTACCGTTATGGCGCGACAACGCGCGCCCGGCCCAGCATCAGAACCTTGTCGGGCGACACCTGTCGGACCTGCACGATTTGGAGATCAGCCTGCGTGGCCCGGCCCGCGTGCCGCCGCGTCGCTATTTCGTCAATGCCGCCGCTCCGCATGTCCCGGCACGGCTGAACAAAACCGGTCCCCTTGCGGGGTTCACCTATCAGGGGGCCACGTTGCCCAAGCTGATCGACCGCGCCCGCAAGTTGGCCGCTTACCGCGTGCCACTCTTGATCTGTAGCGAGACAGGCGGGGACAGCCGCGACTTCGCAAAGGCGATCATTGCCGATCTCGGGTTGATTAGCCCCACCGGCGTTACAGTGGACGTCAGTAGCCCCAATGCCGCCGAGACCGTGGCCGACGCCTTGGAAGCGATGCGGTTTCTGGGTGACTACCCGGTTGACCGGGTGTCGCCCACGTTGGTTCTGCAAAACATCGAACGGTTGAGCAGGCCGACGCAAACCCGGCTCAAACAGTTTCTAGAGGACGATGATCGCGCCAACGGCGACCGCTTCAACGAAGACCGGGCGCTGGTGCTGTTCACCTCAGACCAGCCTTGGGAACAGTTGCAGGAGAACGATCATCTACAGCCTGACCTGCTGTATCTAATTGGCCAGTCCGTGCTGGACCTGCCCCCTCTGCGTCAACGCGAGGTTGCGGATATCATCCGGGCCCATCTGGCGCACGACCGGGCCGACCCGCCCCAGGTCTCTGATCAGGCAATGACGTTGCTCTGTGACTATGAGTGGCCCGGAAACCAGCGGGAAATGCGCGCAGTCCTGCGTGAGGCACTGATTTGCGGCAATGGCACAATGATCAACGTGACCGACCTTCCGGACAGAATTCGGAATCGCCCCACCACGTCAAAACGCGATCTGGCGCGGCATTCGCTGCGCGATGCCCTGAACAGCGCCGACTGGAATGTCACCAAAGCCGCCCAACTGCTCGGTGTCAGCCGCGCGACGATCAATCGCTGGATCGCTTCCGAAGGATTGCAACGCCCCGAATGAAAACGGCCAGGTCTTGGACCTGGCCGCTCCCGGGAAGTGCCCGCCTCAGATGTTGCGGGCGCTCATCTCTTGCGCGATGTATTCCGCCTGCCGGATGGCCAAAGCAACGATCGTCAGAGTGGGGTTGCACGCCGCAGAGGATGTGAACTGACTGCCGTCTGACACAAACAGGTTGGAAATGTCATGCGCCTGTCCATAGGCATTGACCACGCCTTTGTCGGGGTCGGCATGCATCCGGTTGGTACCCATGTTGTGGGTCGCCGGATAGGCAGGCAGCTCGTAGACATCCGTCGCACCCACGGCTTCGTAGATCTGCGCCGAGGTTTCATACATGTGCTCGGTCATCTCGTAGTCGTTATTGTGCGGTGTTTTGGAAACGATCGGAACCGGAAGTCCGTGCTGATCGACTTCGCTGTCATGCAGGGTGATGCCGTTGCGTTCCTGCGCCAGATCCTCGCCCAGAACCCAAACCCCGGACATCCGGTCATAGGCTTCCAGCGCTTGGGTGACACTGCGTCCCCAGCCTGTATTCCCCGGCTCAAGGAACGCCGCCATGAACGGCAGGCCCAGAGACAGGAATTCCAGATAGTAGCCGCCACTAAACCCGCGCGCGGCATCGTGATAGACCTCGTCTCCGACGATCCCCGCGACCGAAGTGCCGCGGTACATGTGCACTTTCTCCGGCAGCACCGCGTAGACACCCCCGGTGGTGTGGTTCATGTAGTTCTTGCCCACCTGACCTGAACTGTTGGCCAGACCATCGGGGAACATCGAGGAACTCGAGTTCAGCAAAAGCCGCGGACTTTCGATCGAGTTGCCCGCGACGCAGACCACCCGGGCTTTTTGCAGGTGATGGTTGCCGTCCGCATCGGCATAAAGGACGCCGCTGGCCTTGCCGTCCGCGTTGTGCTCGATCTTCAGGACCATCGCATCGGTCCGGATTTCGCACAGCCCGGTGTCTTCGGCGCGCGGCAGTTCGGTGTACATAGTCGACCACTTCGCCCCAATCGCACAGCCTTGCATACAGAACCCGATCTGATGACAAGCCGGTCGCCCGTCACGTTCGACCGAGTTGATGGCCATCGGTCCCGAATTGTAATCCGTACGTCCGGTGCGGCGGCATCCCTCCGCCAAGACCCGAAAGCCATTGTTCCACGGCAAGTGCGGCATGCCCGTGGTCTTACCGGTCACGCCCATCTTGAGTTCGGCCTTCTCATACCAGGGAGTCATTTCCTCCAGCGAGATCGGCCAATCCTCGACATTCGCCCCGTCGATGGCGCCGTAATGGGTGCGTGTCTTGAACTCGTATTCTTTGAACCGAAGCGCTACGCCCGCCCAATGAACAGTCGATCCGCCAAAGCCCTTTACGATCCAGGCCGGAAGGTTGGGGTGGTTCACGGCCCCGTGCCAGCCACCACCAGAGTAGCGTTTGTCCAGCCACGAGATTTTGTTGAACATCGCCCATTCATCGTTCTCGATATCGCCCATGTCAAAGCGTTTTCCCGCTTCGAGCACGACCGATTTGATACCCTTTTGGGCTAGCTCGTTGGCAAGGGTTCCACCCCCCGCGCCCGAACCGATGATGACGACGACAGAGTCATCGTTAAGGTCAAATTGTGCCATGATACCTCTCCCTTAACCCTGAACCTGCGCAAGGCGCTCGTCCAAGGTCGGCCCCTCGGGCACGAACGTGATGTCTGAGAAACCGCGGTCGATATAGCCGCCGTATTCCACCGAGGAGCCCTCGTAGCCAAACAGGGGCCAGATCTCTTTGTTGTCGTAGATGCCGAAGTAGGCGGTCCACCGCACAGATTGGAAAAAGCCCTCGTTCTGAAAATGCCGGAGCAGACCCTCGCGGGCGTCTGGATCGGCGATGTCGGTGTAGCCGGTCCCGAACAGTGCTTGCGACTGCGCCTCGATTTTGGCCAGTCCTTCGGTCAACTCCTTGGCATTCTCCGCGTCTGACTCGGCGGTTTTCAATACCGTCGCGGCTATCGCCTGGTAATGCGACAACTGCAAAACATCGGGGTGCGGGTAGATGTCCTGAATCATACGCAACAGGCGGGCCTTTTGAGCGTCGTCCAAGACGCCGGACGCGGCAAAAGACGCGTTGCCCAACATGGAGCCGGTCGTGATCCCGGCCATGGTTGTTGTCATGAGAAACATCCGCCGGCTCATCCCGGCAGGGGTCTCTTTTTCCGGACGCAGCCGGTGGAATTGAATAGTCATGTTGTCCTCCCTTATGGTTGCGGCACCTCTACGCCGCATGGCCGAATGAGTTGGCAGGTCCGGTGACGATACCGTCCGTCCACTTTCCGGCAGTCGCGCCTAATTCATGTCTTTGGAAACGGCCTCCAAACCGGCTTTGGCACAGGCCTCATCATTGTCAGCGCTATCACCACTGACGCCGATGCCACCGATGTGAAACTCCCCTGCCCTGATCGGCAGGCCACCAGCAAAGGCAATGACCCCGTCCACTTCGTCCAGCCCCTCTACGCCGGGTGTGGCACCATCGACCCCATAGGCAAGTTCACCGACAAAGCGGGTCGAAAATGGAAATTTGGCGGATGTTTTGGCCTTACCGATCGCAATGTCGCCACTTCCGAGAAAGGCATCGTCCATGCGGCGAAAGACGATGAGATTGGCCCCACGATCAACGATCGCGATATTCATCCGCCAACCTTGCGCCTCTGCGAGCGCTTGACAGCCGCCCGCGATTTTCAGCGCCGTGTCCATGTCGAGCGCGGGAACTGACTCCAGCGCCATTGCGCTATTGGCAGAAAACAGGGTCGCCCCCAAGATTGCCGCGATGTTTAACTTTATACTCATTCCAGTCCTCCCTTTTTTGTTGGTTTGCAGCGCTCAGGCCGCTTTGAATTCCCGAGTGATCAGCCTGCTCAGGCGGTCCTCCGCCGCCCGTGCCAGCGCGCCGGGAAAACTTTCTGGATTGGTTCGCGCGCCCAGTATGTCCGTGAGCGCGACATGGGCCTCAAGGCGCAGTTCGGCGTTGCCGGGAAAGGCGGCGCGGTGCAGTTGCTCCATCATCGCCCAATGCGCCGGGTCAGGCCGGGTCACGAGAATGGCGGCATGCGCCAGAACAATCGGACCTGAACCAGCGCTCCGCCAGCGTTGCGCCGTACCAGCGAGCTTCCGGCCCTCCACAAGTACGTTCCACGTGCCGTCACAAAACGCATGCTCGCATGCGCCCGTTGTGGACCGGATGTCGAACCGCGTCAGCGCTTCGGCCAGAGAATTGCATATAAGCCGATAGCCGTCCTCAAGTTGAAATCCCGGCGGCGCTGGAAGCACCATCGCCAAGTTCAGCGTCCCTGGCCCCTGAGGGACGATCCCGCCCCCACTGCGCCGGGTCACGACCGGAATCCCTGCCCGTTCGGCCTGCACGGCGACGTCCTGCACTCGCGGAATCCGCCTCAAAGCGGCGGGCAGCACAAGCGAGGGCGTCCCACTGGACCACAGCAAAGCCGCGGGTTGCTCCTGCTGCAACAGTGCCATCTCACGGGCGATACCGTCCTCCGCAGTGGTGAAGCCCGCGACGATCATGGTGCAAAGCTCTCGATCGTCTGGCAGAGGTCGGTCAGGAAATCGGCCGCAGGCGCGCCGTCAATCGCGCGGTGATCAAAGGTCAGCGACAGTCCGGTGAAAGACCGCCATGCAATCCCGTCTCCTTCGCGCACGGCCGTTTCCACGACCCGCCCGATCCCGAGAATCCCGATCTGTGGCGTGTTCAGGATCGGTGTGAACTGTTCCACCCGCGACAGGCCGAGATTGGAGACGGTAAACGTGCCCCCGGTCATTTCAGCAACCGTCAGCTTGTTGGTCTTAGCCCGCTCGGAAAGGTCGCGCCGCGCGGCGCGCAATTCCGGCAGAGTCATCTTGTCCGCCCCGAAAATCGCAGGCGCAGCCAGCAGATTTCCAGGCAAGGCAATCGCCACGCCCAGATCCACCGACTTCGACAAGGTGATCGAGCGCTCTTTGAGTGTCCCGTTGATGTCGGGGTGACGGCCCAAGGTCTGAACCACCGCCCCCATCAACAGGTCCTCGACGGACAGGGCGATGCCATCCGCCTTGAACTGTGCCTTTGCGGCCAGCATCGCACCCATATCGGCACGCGCATGGTGCGTCAGTTGCGCCGCCCCTTGCAGGGACGACAGCATCTTGTCCGCGATCATTGCGCGCGCTCCGCGAAGCGGCACGACGCGATCCTCGGTGTCCGCCGCATCCATCATGCGATCGACCCGATCACATCGCCCTTGGCGACAATAGAGTCCTGTTCCTTGGCAATCGACAGGGTGCCGGACGCCGGAGCGCTGATTTCGTGCTGGACCTTCGCGGTCATGATCTCGGCGATCAGCGCGCCTTCCTTGACCTGCGCGCCGTCGTCGGCCAACCAAGCGGTGATGACGCTTTCCTCGTCGCCTTCCCAGAGGTCAGAGGGGATGATGATTTCCGTTGCCATGTGACAAAGTCCTTCCTAGGCCACTCCGGGTCTGTCCGGAGTGGCGCGTTGTAGTGGTGGGTTTTAGGTACAAATCAGGCGGGGATCGGAGCCTGACACAGCTCGCGCGCGGTGGCGACGATCTTGTCCGCGTTCGGAAGGCAATACTGTTCCATCACGCGGGCAAAGGGGATCGGAACATCGGGATAGGCGATCCGACGGGGCGGGGCCTTGAGATCGGCCAAATTGCTTTCGGTCACCGTAGCGATAATCTCGCCAGAGACGCCGAAGCTATGGTAATCCTCATCGACCACGATCAGCCGCCCGGTCTTGGCCACACTGGCACGGATCGTGTCGCGATCCAGTGGCACCAGAGAGCGCAGGTCGACCACTTCGGCACTGATGCCTTGCTCTTCCAACACCTTGGCCGCTTTCAGACCGTGATGGACACCTTGGGCGATAGACACAATGGTCACATCGCGGCCTTCGCGGGCGATCTTGGCCTTGCCGATCTCCACCTCATAGGCCTCTTCGGGCACATGCACGATGGCGCCTTTTTCTGTGCCGAGCCACCCCATGCCTTGCAGGCCCTTGTGATACATGTAGATCACCGGGTTCGGGTCGCGGATCGCCGCCGTCATGAGGCCCTTGGCGTCATAGGCGTTCGAGGGGCTGACGACCTTCATCCCCGGGAGGTGCGCAAAACTGCCATAGAGGCATTGCGAATGCTGCCCCGCGTCAGAATAACCGCCGCCGGTCGACGTCATCAGCACCATCGGCACGTTGAACTTGCCACCTGAGAAATAGGTGTTCTTGGCCATCAGGTTGTAGATTGCGTCGAAACACACGCCGAAAAAATCGACGAACATCAGCTCCACCACAGGACGCATCCCGTCTTGAGCCGCGCCGACGGCGGCCCCGATAAATCCGGTTTCCGAGATCGGTGTATCGCGAACCCGTTCCTTGCCAAACTCTTCGGCCAGGCCACGGGTGTTGCCAAAGACGCCGCCCAGATCGGCGATGTCTTCGCCCATCACAAAGACTCGCGGGTCGATGCGCATTTCCAGCGCGGTGGCCTCGGCCATAGCGCGCGCGATTGTCAGTTTGCGTTCATTTTCCATTTGTTTTTCCTCCCTTGCGCGCTCAGGCGAACACGGCTGTCAATGCATCTTCGGGCTTGGGGTCCGGGCTTTGGCGGGCAAAGGCGATGGCCTCATCCACCTCACCGCGAGCCTTGGCCTCAATCGCGTCCAGCTCGGCATCGGCAAAGCCGTGCTCCGCCACCAACAGCTGGCCCAGGTTGGGGATCGG
>NZ_JBLWTA010000017.1:0-55182 GCF_048270365.1 Celeribacter sp. | reverse complement strand
GCCAACCTGCGCTCCGGCAAGGCGACAGCTTCGCGCCGCATTCCAAACCCAAACACCCGCCGCACGGACGCAGCCTCTCGGGCGGGTCTGGGACGGTGTTCATCAACGGCAAACCGGCTGGCCGCGTCGGCGACGCGATTGGTTGCGGCGGAAGCGTGTCGAGTGGGTCGGGGGATGTGTCGATTGGCGGGTGAGAAAACCGTGTCACATCGGTGTGCACCCTCACGCATTTCTGAACCAGAAAATTAAAGCCTTAGATGACATGATCGATGGCTCGAAGGTGTAACCGCCCCTGAATTGCAGATAGAGATGGGTCACGACGCATTTGGGGAGAACGGCATTGGAGTAAGTTCGGTGCGCGGTTCAGCCTGCCAATAAGCGTTCACTCAATGTCGAAATCTGGTAGGTTCTTGGTGAGCTTGCTCATGTCGATCTCCGCCAAAAAGCGTGAGCGCGGCGCTGGCAGCGTGCTTCCGTCACTCAGGCTTATTCGATATCCGTTCGCAGCCTTATCGACCTTCGTGATCTGACCGTATGCAATCCAATAGCTTCGGTGAATTCGTGCCCCCAGGTCTTTGGGCAACGCGTCAATGGCGCTGGACAAACTGATCCTCGCAATCCGATTGCCTGCATCGGTGGTGGTGATCAGGACATAATTCTGTTGGGCCTCAATCTTGACGATGCTCAGGACATCAAGCGTTTCAGCTCCCAATTTGACCAATCTTGGGTGCGCAGGAGCTGACATTTGGACATCCTTCGCGGCATCCGAAACCGGTTTGGCTCTTTGTTCATTTTTTTTCAGGTCCTTAAGGATGCTCGGGATGATGAAATTGCCGACGATCGTCAGCAGCATTTCATTGACAAAGATGTTAAATACGACCTGAAAGAAGAGAGACTTGAGAGTAAGAGAGTCACCTCCCAAAAGGTAAGTGACCCAATACCAGAACGGTGTCATACTCACGACCAATATGATCACCAGGATCATAGACCAGACGACAACCACCCTGTTGCGGCGCATTAGGTATGCGTAGAGTTGCACTGAAAGAAAGAACTGCAACCACCCTGACACGACCGTCAAAGTCAGAAGAATAAAGCGATGAATGAAAGGGAGCGCATTTCCGTTATCCCACGGCGCAAGTAGGGTAAATATCATTATAAATGACATCATCGTTATCATAAGAAAACGATGCGAAAAGATCGTCATACATTGATCCGCGCCAAATGAAACTGACGTTCCATTCAGGTACTTCATGGTCACCTGCACGGGCGGCTTCTTCGCTTTATCCATCTGGCTCACTTTAATTGGCTTGACGATTCTCACAACACTCGATGCTCACACATCTGACGCTGAGCGCACCTGCGCTCAATGTTGGGTGCGGGCAATTATGGACTCAATTTCGGCGAGACAAGATAAATTTATGGGGAAAATATCAGGTTTCTCGTCAGTGTGACGAAACCGTCCTGCCTCGAGACAGCTCCGCTCATTCAGTTTCCACCCTGACCTCGCACGCCAACGCCGCTCAAAGCCGGCGGCCTCACTTGATGAGCTGATTTCGCGTTTCTATCCCTGCTTACACCGCATTTAGGCGGCGAAAGCGTGCCCGTCCCTTCGTCCCAAATTTCGTCCCTTTGCCCCTAAACCATCGCGTCAAACGTGAGGTTTGTGAAGAAAATCATGGATCGACTTTTCGATTCCGGCGGTGGCGCGAGAGCCGAAGAAGCAACGGCGCGACGCGGGACACTAAAGACGAATGGGGGCGAAAGCCTACGCGCGACATCTGCAAGCCCAGATGACCGGGCGAGTGTATAAGTAAAGGGGATGTAAAATGGCTTTAACCAGGGTTCCTATCTATGATGGTAGCGGCATCACGTACGTCACGTCCTCGTTGGATCTGACAAGCGGCACGGAGTACACGATCACCGAGGCTGATTTGCAAAGCTTCGACCTCGATCTCGCGAACGATAACTTCCAGGGTTCTGGCGACGCGATCATGGTCGATGGTGTCGAAACAACCATTGTGAGAGTCTATGCCGTCGACGTTGAGTTGACGCTGACGGATGGCACCGTGATCAATTGGGACGCTCAGGGCTCCTCAGAGAATGCCCGCGTCCTCGAGTTGGAAAACGGCGACTACCTTTGGTATCTGGCCAGTGTCCCAGAAGAATATGAAAATGCAGTCATCGACACCTTCGAGGTGTTATCAAGCGAGGAGCTGGGTACGTATCTCGGGAACTATACTCCGTACTCGATCGACCTCAGCGATGGCCTCCCTGACGGCATTGTCGAAGGCACTGAAGCCGATAACTTTATTGATGTGAGCTACTCGGGCGACCCCGAGGGCGACATGGTCGATAACAGAGACAACACTGGGGCAGGTGTCGACATCGGAGGCGCCCCGGGATCGAATGATGATCTGATCGAAGCCTATGGCGGCAACGATACCGTCTATGCGGGCCGGGGAAATGACACGGTCTACGGCGGCGACGGAAATGACACGATTTACGGCGAGAGAAACGATGACACGCTTTACGGCGGTGCCGGAAACGACACGCTCGATGGGGGGGATGGCGACGACACCATTTATGGTGATGGGTCAGAGGAGGTCGTCCTTTCGTCGGAGGCATTACAGTGGGACTTGGTCGGGTCTGATGAATCCTCGATTCCCTCAACATTCACCCAGACGACCGGTGAAATGAATGTCACCGTTTCTTTTACGAATGATGGTGCGGCCAGTAGCTTTTCTGTTGAATCGTCAAATCTGCAATATGTAGCGCCGGGCGAGGTCTTTGACCCACATTCGGCGGCGTCAATTTATTCTCCCGCATTTTCTGGGACTGACATTGCAACCGTGCGCTTTGATTTCTCGGCTGCAACAGGGAATGTCACGGATGAGGTGGAAAATGTAAGTTTCCGACTTGGCGATGTCGATGGTAACGTAGATGAGTGGGCCGAGCTTGTGACGGTCAATGCCTATGATGCGAATGGCAATCTGATTCCTGTAACGATCACCGCTTCACCGGATGACACGGTGTCAGGCAACACTTTGATAGCGAGTTTGACCGGGGGGACCGATGATAGTGACCCCAATGGCTCCGCCTTGGTCGAAATTGCGGGTCCCGTCGCCTACTTTGAGATCGTCTATCAGGATCAGTATGACACGACCTCAATTGGCCACTCTTTACGGATTCTTGATGTCCACTTCGACCCTATCGCTGTAGAGGCTTCGTCAGACGACGACGTGATGTCCGGTGGGGAAGGGGACGACACCTTCGTCCTTGATCCGACAGACAACGGCCACGACACAATCACCGATTTCAACACCGGGAACTCCGGGGCGATCGACGATGATGACCAGTCCAACAATGACTTCGTGGATTTGTCCGGTTTTTATAATCAGGAAAATTACGATGCCGCCGTCGCCGCGGGGGACATCGATCCGACTGTCATCACAAATCCGCGGCAATGGATGCGCGCCGACCAAGACGACGACGGCATCTTAAACGACATCCATGCTTGGGGGGCGGGGAACAGCCTGACCATTGAGAATGGCGGTTCTGCGGTGTCCGGGACCGATCTGACCTGGGACAACACAAATGTCATCTGCTTCGTGTCTGGGACATTGATCACCACCGCGTCTGGACTGGTTCCGGTCCAAGACCTCACCCCCGACGATCTGGTTTTGACACGTGACCATGGCTTCCGTCCGGTGCGCTGGATCGGGTCGACCAAACGTCCGGCAACGGGCAAGGTCGCGCCCATTTTGATCCCTGAGGGCATCTTGGGCAACGCGCGCGATCTGATGGTGTCACCGAACCACCGGATGCTGATGAAGGGCGTAGAGGTGGAACTGCTTGTGGGTCACAGCGAAGTTCTGGTGGCCGCAAAACACCTGCTGGACGGCAAACATGTGCGCCAAGTCGAAGGCGGGACGGTCGAATATTGGCATATCCTGTTCGACGACCATGAAATCATCCTCGCCGAAGGCGCCTGGTCGGAAAGTTTCCACCCGGGCAAAGAAGGATTGGGCACCCTGTGCGAAGACACGCGGGCGGAAATCCTGGAGCTTTTCCCGGAGCTGGGCGCGGACCATGCAGATGCCGACAGAACCACGGCCCGCATGGCTTTGAAAAGCCATGAAGCGGCCTTGCTGCGTCCGACCATCGCGCGTGGCCATATGGTTCAGGGGGCGGCGTCATGTTGGTGAAAGGGGCTCGTATTCAGTGCGATCGCGATGGCCAAAGCAAAGCGGTTGAGGACTTGGCTGTCGGCGATCGGATTTTCGATCCGGTGCTCAACAGCAGCATCGCGATCGTGGACATTCTGTCCCGCACGATCCGCTTCACCGAAGGAGACCGCTCTTCGCACACCGCTCTCTGGCCGCTGCGCGTTGGGCCCAGTGCCTTGGGGCCAAATATGCCGCAAGACGTTGTGCATGTTTCTCCGGGGCAAACCGTTTTCTCGGCGGCGGGCAAAGAGAGCCTGAACACACTTGAGCAATGCAGTGCCTTGGAGCTGGCAGAGCAATCGTTTGATATTCAGACCTGTGTCATGCATGACGTCGAGTACATTGCGCTCTTTACGGAGCTGCCGCAAATCATGAACGTCAATGGCTTGCTGCTACAGAGTTATTCTTATGTCGCGCTATACGTGAGCGACGCACAGTGCAATTTGCTCCGACAACGCGGCGGGCACTCTCCGTGGGGTGCACTATGACCGAACGCACAGATCCCGATAAGCTATATCGTTTGAGTGAAGCGGTCGGCGTCGTCAACATCAGTGGCGATCTGCCGGGGCCGGAACATTGGTTATGGAACGCGCCAAGTCATTCCCCGGCCAAGCCCGCTTTTGAGGAGCCTGCGGCATTCCCTGTCGCCGCGTTCGATCTTTCCGGCCTCGACGATGGTGCAGCCAAGGATGACACCGTGCAAACGCGCCAAACGTCTCGTCGCATGAGGTGAAGAACAGCGACAGAGCCTTCGTTTCTAAGCCGCTGAAATTCCGGAATTCCTCTCTCTTGCCCCCTTTCACCGGAGAGAGGTCTGCAGGCCAGGATCAACAGCACCCCATCATGCCCCCCAAATAATGATGAGGTTGCAACGGAGCCCGCTCCGGCCTGGCCTGCTTCATATCAATGGCAATCGATACGCCGCCCAAGGATGTTGCGGTATTTTGTGATCAGGAGGACCATATGGGTTTTACGAGTACGGTCAGAAATCTGAAAAAACGACCTCAACAGGATCATGTCCCGAAAATGATCCGGAAGGTTTGGTTGGCCCGAGACTGTTTTGATGCAGCACATTCAGACCCGATGAAGCGGTCCAAGCAAAATGTGGCGTCTCATGATCGGGAAACCTGTCTGCTGCACGGCTCGGAGCATCTTCAGACCCGCCTGCATCCGTGCCTCCCGGAAATCTCCGGGAACACCCGAGCCATCAGATTGATCCGCCGCGTCTGGTTCGATGTCACCTTCGACGTTGCTCCCTCTATTTTCCTGGAAACCTCTCTTTCAGCTCTGGGATGGCAGGTCGAACTCTACGACATCTCCTGTGAGGGCTTCGATATTTCTGCGGAAATGAAAAGATGTAACGATTTGGAAGCGCTCGTAATCCCGTGGAAGGCCGTCGGCTTTCTTCAATCCAGACCGGATGCAGCACGGTAGAGAAATTCCCCTCAGTCCCATGACTCTCAAATTCTGAAGAACACCACCTGCCGTCAACTTTGGCGACAGCAACGCCCTCTCGAGTCACTAGTATAAGGAAAATTCCATGTCAGCGGTTTCCCGCAAAATCCTCTCCGCCCTCACCCTGTTCGGACTTGCCGGTTGTTCCGGATTTCTGGTGGACTACGCGCCGATCTCGCCTGAGGCTTCCAGGGCCTGGACCGTCAAGGCCATCCATGTCGATGTCCCTGAAGACCTGGAGGTCAACACGATCAATATCATGATCCCCAATGAAGATATCGTCTGGTACGGCGATGGCCCGGGAGACAAACGCGCGCAGGTCGCGGAGATCCTCGAAGAGGGCCTCTCCCAAGGCAGCAAAACGCTCAAAGGCCCGGTGCCCGTCGTTTTTGACGTCGAACTGGTCCAGTTCCATGCGCTGACCCCAAGAGCCTTTCACAGCGCCCCCTCAGGGACGGGCGTGGAAAGCGTCCGATACAAGATCGAAGTGCGAGATGCCCGAACCGATGCAGTGATTGTCCCGGAGCAAATGATCGCGTCCGACGGCCGCGCGCTCGTTGCGGTAGATGGCGGAGAGGACGGGATCGTCGAACGCAACCGCATCGTGGCAAAGATCGCGGAGACGACCCGAGGTTGGCTTGGTATTGGTCGGGACAATCGCACTGAATTCGAGCGGTTGGGACGATAGCGCCCACACTGGCGTGCTGACCACGCGCTCTGTTGGCCGAAGACCTGACCACGGATGGCGCAGGCGGGCCTCAGGCTCCATGCGCTCGCGAAGTGGCAAGACATTCGCGAGCGCATGATCGTTTTACCGCGGCAGAGCGTGACATGATCGCCGAATATCTCGACACCCCGAGTGGTCCACCACGCATGGCGGCGCCCAAGACAGCCCGGAGGCGCAGAGCGAAAGGCGGAACAAGCTCGTCGTCGCCCGGATCATAAGAACCCGCTGACGCCAGTTGGCGCAACGACAGCCACCTGTAAGGCTCATCCGAATGGGCCTTGTGGGGGCGTTCAGTCTACGGAGACACCGCGAGGATGTGATGGCATATCCCGCGACCGCTCGCGCGCGGTTTGCATCGGCAGGCTTTTGGGCTTTTGCTCACGGTAGCGGAGGATGCGTTTTAACTCCGGGAAATGTGTCCAGTTCCACGACGAATAGCTGCCACCGCAGACGATTGAGAGCTGGCGCATGGTAAAGCCGAAACGATCCTCGCAGACCACCTCAACAAGTGTGCCGGGGCGCACCGGGCAGCCTTTGCCGTCATGGCGTATCCATGGACCCCATTCAGTGCCCTTGCCCGGGTTGGACGTCGCCATGCCGTAGCCTCCTCTCGCCGGTTTCACCGATCCTATTCAGGATATGGTGATCGACTTGCGAGGCAAGCGACGGGTCGGCGACAGTTTGGCGTCGTTTCAGAAACAATCTGCGAAACCGCGCGCTGTTTTGGATCAGACCTCAGAGCCAAACGCACGGGACAGTCGCGACAGGGCACTTTGCGCGCTGCCCTGGCTCATGGCGTCGGCATCGAGCATCATGTAGAGAAGCCCGACCTGAGCGACATCAAGCAACAAAATCCGGTGCGCCTTGGTCGAGAAATTGAGCGAGGACACCCCACCCGTTTCGTCACTATGGCTCAGGGTCTGGCTCAAATTCTGTTGCAAGCGGCGACAAAAAACACCGACTTGGCGCGCCTGTGTCGCATCGCCGCGCAAAACCACCGCGGCCTGTGCGTCAGGTTTTGGACATAGGCCACTGACGATGACGCCAGGCAAATCGGCCAGCGGGATACTTTCCGTCGGGTCCGGGAAACGATCGCGGATCACCTGACGACAAGGATGCATGCAATTGTTCAGCGCAACATCTGTGCCCGCCCGGGATTTCCCAAAGCTTTTCTGCACCGCATTTTCCAGCGCCTCCTGCAAGGGCGCCATGTCAATCTCAAGCGGCTTGTCCGCCACATCGCGCATACTCGACATCATGAGACGATCATGAAGCTCAACCTTCTGCCCGTCGACGAAGCCGTCGATACAGGACAAAAGCTTGGCCTCAAGCCCCGACCAGGATCGGGTCAGGATTTTCTCGATGCCCTCGTCCGCCTGTGCGACATGGTGCTCAAGTTTCTTTTGAAGAGCGCGGAGTTCGGCAAGCTCTTCTTCCAGATCTTCGGCCGCTGCCGCAGCCACATCGGAGCGGATGCTTTCGACCTGTTACTGCAACGCGTCGCGTTCGCGCCGCAGGACGAATTGCGCGCCGTTGATCTCCGCACGCACGTCACCCAGAATCTGCGCGATCTGCTCGCGGCCGACGCCTTGGTCGATGGTCTCGGAGAGCGCCGATTTGACCTCATCGAGACCCGAGGCCAAATAAAGCCGATCCAACGCGTCCAGAGGCACCTCGCCGTAACGGGACTGAAGGAATGCGGCCAGTTCCGGCGTATCGAGCGCCTCACGCGCCGCCACGGCCTCCTCATCGTCGCGCAGCACAAGATCGGCCATATAGGCGCTGCCCGCAACGATGCGGAAGTCGATCCCCGGAATGGCGGCGTGGAGACGTTCAGAAACGTCCTTGATCACGCGCGGCACATCTCTGGCGTAATCGTCCAGCTCGTCGATCCGGTTGATGTAGATGAGGCAATCCTTGGAATCCTGTTTCGCCAGAATGCGGATCAACGCGACGTCGACATCGGTCAGCGGCTGATGCGCCGAGAGGACGACGACAAAGACATCGGATTTGTCGAGGCTGCGACAGGTGAACTCATCGCGCACAAGGAAGGGATCGTTCACGCCGGGCGTGTCGGTCAGGATGAGCGGCACCTGAAATTCCGGCAAACGCATGTAAACATTGGCAACTTTTGTCAGCGCCGCGTAGCGCCCCAAAGATTCCCGCTCCAACCCAACGTCGGAACCGGGACCGGCGCAGACATAGCGTTTGAGCAGATCGGCGGAGAGGAAATCATATTCATGATGGCTGCCCAAAAGCGCGTAGTAATGCTTACCCAGACGTTTCTGCGCGCGCTCCCGCATCTCTTCGCTTTGCTGGCGCAACAGATCGGCGTCGAAACCGGGCAACAAAGCCTCGGTCAACTCGCGGATTTTCGTCCCGCCAGTGATGAATTCCTGCCAATCGGCATCATCGAAAAACTCGAACCGCGCGCCGGAGGCCGGATCGCTCGGAAGATTGATCCGGATGTTCGTAACGACGGAGGTCCAGGGATTGATGTCCGAGGGCAGGAAATCGTGTTGGCGCAGGAAGGCGTTCAAAAACGTGGATTTGCCCGCCTTAACCTGACCGATCACGGCAACCTTCGCCGCCCACTGATCCAGCCGGGTCCGCAGATCACGGAAATTCTGGCGCAGGCCACGATCGGTCGATTGTTCGAGCGTGTCCAACGTGTCACGCAGAAAATCTAGCTCCTGCCGTTGATTGGGGGCAATTTTCACGGCTTTCTCCTACTCATCAAGCGTTGGATCAGCGCGTTGGCGGGATCCGAGTCTTTACTCTGTGTTTTGGCGGCAAATCGTTCAGTTTTGGGGCTGTCGAGCACGGTCAGGACCCTGTCCAGACAGCGCAATATGTCTTGTGGCTGTGTGAGATCGACGTCTTGCGACATGCGCCGATGAAGCCAGAGCTATTTTTAAGTTCAGTGATATTTACAGACATTTTCTGCGTCCTGCTTTAGGAAGGATTAACAGTTTATTAACGCCCCTAGACGCTGGTCGGATGTGTTCGAAACTTGGCTCCAAAAGAGTAGTTTGTGGGAAAACCATTTTCCCAACATGGCATCTTTGTGACTTTTCATCTTTAAGGCGAGAAAAAGTGGGAAATTTAAGAAATTCCGTCGTTTATGAGGTCTCCACGACGTCATCAAGCCGCTGCCAACCGAATCCGGCCTTTGACGCAGTTTACGAAAAAGATCACATGAATGGTCTCTGACGGTGTGAACTCTGCCGATCGGATCAACAAATCCGCAGCAATTGTTCTCCGACCAGCATTTCGACGATCCGCCCGCCTCCGAAGAGGGTTTTCATCGTCACCAGTGGGCCAGTTCCGGCCATTTTCGCGGCCCGATGGCCACGGCACCCTCCCCGGACCAGCCTTTCGGCACAGTGCGCGGCAGAATCGGATGCGCGAAGGGCAACGGTGAGGGGCCTCTCAATCGTTCGCTGCACTGATGTTGGGCTCCCACTGCGTGCTTTTGCGACGGGATGAACTCGACGCCTTCACCTCGCTCTCGAGGAACGCGCGAGTTCCCGAGCGAGATCGATGAAGACCTTGAAGGCCGCCGGCGGATTGCGTCGACTGGGATAATATAGGCAAAGCGGCGCCAGCGGCGGCGTCCAGGCGTCGAGAACACGCACCAACCGCCCCGTCTCGATATCCTCTCGCACGTCCGACTCCATGAAGAACCCAATACCGAGACCATCGAGCACGGCAATGCGCGCGAGGCTGGCTTCGTCCAGCGTGATCGGGCCCTCGACATTGACGTGAACCGGCTGGCCCTCGGCTTCGAACTGCCAGCGAAAGAGGGCGCCGTTCGGCAGGCGCGTCCGAATGCAGGCATGCGCCATCAGGTCAGAAGGCACTTTCGGCGGCTCCCGGCCTTCGAAATAGGCGGGTGTCGCGACGACCACGTTGCGCCGCGCGGGTCCGAGCGGGATGGCGATCATATCAGTCGGCACAAGGTTCTGGCTGCGCACCCCGAAATCGAAACCGTCCGCCACGATGTCGACGAGGTTGCCTTCGGTCACGAGGTCGATCTGTACCCCCGGGAACCGCCGGAGGTATTCGAGGACGAGCGGCGCCAGAATCTCCCGGCCCGCCGTGGCGAAGGTGTTGATGCGCAGAATGCCGGTGGGCGTTTCCTGCTGCGAGCGCACCGTGTCGATCGCGCCGTGAATGTCCTTGAGCGCCGGGCTGACCTGATCGACAAAGCGCTGCCCGGCGGCGGTCAGCGACACGCTGCGGGTTGTGCGATTGAAGAGCCGCACGCCGAGTTGCTCCTCGAGTTTTGAGATCGCGCTGCTGAGTGCGCTCGTGGACATACCAACGTCGAGCGACGCCGCCCGAAACGATCCCCTGCGGGCAATCGCGAGAACCGCGTCGAAATCGGCCAGTTTGTAGGTTCCCATTATCCCGAAAATCCAAACTCCACATCCAATTTTGTCCTACTTATCCGCATTGTGTCAAACCCTTAAATTCTAGCTCGTGGCGCCGGTCCCGATCCGAGAGGTCAAGCGGCGAGACCGGTCGCTGCCACCGATCCCTACTCAGACAGGAGAGCCATCATGAGTATCGAACTGCCAGACGCGATTAAGGCGTATTTCTCGGCCGACAAGAAGGGCGATGCGCAGGCCATTGCCGAGGTCTTCACGCAGGACGCCACGGTTATCGACGAAGGCAATACCTACACGGGTCGCGATGCGATCCGGCAGTGGATGGCCAATGCCTCCACGCTATACACCTATACGGTAGAGCCGTTCGAAATCGCGGAAGACGGCCAGCGCACGATTGTCACCAGCCACCTTGTCGGCAACTTCCCCGGAAGCCCGGTCGACCTGCGCTATTTATTCGTCCTTCGCGGGAACAAGATCGCCGAACTGGAGATCGTGCTATGAGCCCCTTTCTGACCCTCAAGGGAAAGCGGGCTCTAGTCACCTCCGGTACGCGCGGTGCCGGAGGTGCGACCGTGGCCCTGTTCAAAGAGCTTGGCGCCGACGTTCTGACGACAGCGCGGACAAGGCCGCCGGAGATGCCGGAAGACCAATTCGTCGCAGCTGACCTGACGCATCCCGATGGCTGCGACAGGGTGGCAGAGGCCGTGCGCGAGAGGATGGGCGGCGTGGACATCATCGTCCACATGCTCGGCGGTTCCTCGGCGCCCGCGGGCGGCTACACGGCGCTCGGCGACGACGAATGGCGGCGCGAGCTTGATCTGAACCTGATGCCGGCGGTGCGTCTTGATCGCGCGCTCGTTCCGGAGATGGAGACCCGGGGCAGCGGCGTCGTGATCCACGTTACATCTATCCAGCACGAACTGCCGCTGCCAGAGGCGACGACGGCCTATGCCGCCGCAAAGGCGGCCCTGTCCACCTACAGCAAGAGCCTGTCGAAACAGGTCTCGCCAAAGGGTGTGCGGGTTGTCCGCGTCTCTCCGGGCTGGATCGAAACTGAGTCCTCCGTCGAACTGGCCAAACGCCTCGCGACGGAGCACGGAGTTGACGTGGAAGCGGGTAAGCGAATGATCATGGACTCGCTGGGCGGGGTGCCGATCGGGCGTCCGTCAAAACCTGGCGAAATCGCGAACCTGGTCGCCTTCCTCGCGTCGGACCGCGCGGGGACCATAACAGGCACTGAATACGTGATCGATGGCGGAACCGTGCCGACAGCGTGATCACCCTTATCGCCGCCCGCGGCTCCTGTACCTTTCAAAAGGCTCTTCTCGTAGACCAAGGACGCTGAGGTCAGCGGTGCTCGACCACACGAAGATGGAGGGGATTGTGCGCCACCTTGACGTCCAACATCAAAGATGCGCTCGCCATCTCGGAAGCGCTGGAACTCTAAGAAGTTGGGCCGGCCGGGAACAGTCGGCCCGAAGCGGATTTTCGGGTAAAATGTAGAGAATGACCGCTCTCGTCTACGAGACGCATCGCACCGGATTCAGTGAACCACAACCGGCTTTTTGCGCCTCACCAGGCCCGGGCCCGCTTCTCCGGGGGCAACCACATCGGGTCACCTTCGACTATGCCATAGGCCTCATAGAATGCGTCCACATGCTGGAGCGCGGCGACCGACCGGTAGTAGTCTGGCGCATGGCCGTCGTTGGTGACGATGGTATGCAAGAACTGATCCGTCTGCTTCGACGCCCAGAACTGCGCCCAGCCGACAAAGCAGCGCTCGGCAGGTGACATGCCGTCGATCTCGACGTTTTCCTCCGGGTGCTCTTCGAGGTAGACCTTCAGCGCCTCGTAGCCGAGGGTGATGCCGCCCACGTCGGCCATGTTCTCGCCCACGCCGAGCGCGCCGTTGATGTTGAGACCTGGAAGCACTTCGAAAGTGTCGGCCTGTTCGACCAGCTTCTTCGCCTCGACGATAAAGGCCTCGGTGTCTTCGGGGGTCCACCAGTCGCGCAGGTTGCCGGTCGCGTCATACTGGCGTCCGCTGAAGTCGAAGCCGTGGGTCATCTCGTGCCCAATAACCGCGCCGATCCGGCAGAACTTCAACGGCGCGTCCATGTCGGGCGAGAGGGCCGGTGCCATGGTGATTGCGGCCGTGATTTCGAACCCGTTGATCTGCGGTGTGTAGGCCGCATTCATCGCGATCGGCAGGGTCGATTCACCGTTGAACTCCTCGTGTTCGGGTGGGCGGGTCAGATTGTCGATGGTGCGCTCCATCTCGAAGCGACCGAGGGCGATCATGTTGGCCACCGGGTCGGGGCCGATCTCGACGCCGCTGTAGTCGATCCAATTGTCCGGGTAGCCGACCTTGTAATAGAAACTGTCGACCTTGCTTAGTGCTTCGGCCTTGGTGGGGTCGGACAGCCATGGGCTGGTCTCGATCCGGTGGCGAAAGACGGCCTTGATCCGCTCAACCATGTCGAGCACGTCTTCCTTCGTGCCGTCAGGATAGAACTGGTCGACGAAGACCTTGCTGGCCGGGTGCCCCATCTTCTCTTTCAGGAGATCGTAGACCTGTTCGGAACGAGGTAGATCCGGGCGCGCGCCGACAAGGGCCTCGAAGAGATCGAGCTTCGGTTCGCGAAGGGCCGTGTCGAGGAAGGGCGCATAGTTCTGCACGATCCGGTAGGCCATGTAGTCCTTCAGATCATTCAGGGGCGTCTCACGCAGAACCTCCGACAAGCGGGGCAGCGCGCGGGGTTGGAACATGACGAATTCGTCGGGCTGCTCGAAGCCGACCATCTCCAGATAGAGCGGGATGTCGATCTCGGGCACCTGGGCGGCGGCTTCGTCGAAGGGCAATTTGGCGGACCGCATCTTTGGTTCCTTGAACTCTTCAGGTGTCAGGAAACCGCTGTAGAGCGCCGTTTCAATGGCGATCGAGTTGTCGGCGATCCGCAGGGCATCTTCCGATGTGTAGCCCGCAATCTCCATCAGTTTACGGATGGAGTCATGATAAGGGATCAGCGCGCTGTCGCCCGGTTCGGCGCGCAGAAGCTCAAGGAAGTGACGGTCGATCCCGAAGGCCTGACCGACCGCGTAAAGGGCGAACTTGCCGCTGTCCTCCGGATCCTGCCCCGGACCGAACATGGCGAACAGGCCCGGACCTGCCGTTGCCGCCTGTGACGCCATGAAAGGCGTGATATCGGACAATGAGGAGATCGCGTCGATTTCATCCAGCATCGGCCTGATCGGATCTATCCCCGCCTCGTCGATCGCTTCGACATCCATGAAGGCGTTGTAGAAATCACCAACCTGCTGGGCGGGGGACCCTTTTGGCTGATCCCCTGCGGACTTGCCTGCCTCGGCGGCGGCGAGGGCGACCTGCTTGGTCAGCCGGTCGTTCATGATGGTGAAGATACCGTAGGTGGGAAACCGTGCCGGACGCTCGACTCGATCCATCCATCCGCCTGCCGCATAGCGATAGAAGTCCTGACGGGGATCGGCGCTGCGATCCATGTTCTCGACCGAGAAGGCCAGCTCATCTGGCGTCGGGGCGAGCAGTGTTTCCTGCGCCTGCCCAGGGGCGGCAAGTGCGCAAAGCGTGGCGGTGGTCAAAAGCGAACGGATCATCGGGGTCTCCCTGGTCATTCTGAGGCATTGGTCTCCGGCGGTCGGCGACGAGGTGGAACACCGCCGCCACCGCAAATGCAGTCTTTCTGAACGTCATAGCGCAAAATGGCGCAAATCTCGCCGTCTTACGCTGTAGTCCGCTCTTGAAACTGCCTCGCCGACCAAAGGGCGTATTTTGGTATGGTCTTCTTTTTACGCGTCTGAATTGTGACGCGATCCAACGTCAGACAGCTATCCGCCAAAGAGGATCGCATCCGGGAGTTCGTAACGTTCTGTTCCGTTGATCGAGATGATGTTCAGATCGCCCGTGCGGTCCTGAAACACCTGCATGCCCGGATCGCTGCCAATCAGCCGCCCTTCGCGAAAATCGAGGTAACGTTCCCCGCCCGACGGGAGCGCCACCCACACGCTGGCCGTCCCGCCAGACCCGCGAGAGACGCGGAAGGTGCAGGTCGCCATCGGTTGCCCGACCGCCAATGCGCAGGGGATCATGCCAGAGGCCTCGCGATTGGGTGTGGACGCGGTCGCCGCCTCTCTTAGATAGCGGCCCGCTGCCCACCCCCTTAGGGGTTGATCGCCCGGCATCTCGATTTCGCACCATTTCGTCTGGCCGTTCATGCGGCAGCCGAGGTTGCGAACCCGGTCGCCGTTGCCCAGTTGACCGACCACCGGGTTCGAGGTCCCCGGTCCGGAGCGGACGTTCAATAAGTCGCCCCCCGCCACGCCGGCAACGGACCACCAGTCCGGCCCTCCGGCCAGACCGTCGGCATAGTCGCTCGACGCAGTATGGGCTGGCGTTGCGCCGCCGATGCCGATGTTCAAGGTGAAATCTGCGGCCTCGTTCCGCCGGGCCGCGCTCCGCATCAGATAGACCCTGATGCGATAATCTCCATCCGCCGGTAACGCACCGGAGAAGCTGTTACCGCTGGTCGACCCGATGAAGATCGCCGTTGGATCGGTACCGCGCATGACGTTGAAATAGGCAGAGGGGTTTGTCGGCGCGAAATCCACTGTCATGACCTGACCGGCCCGAGCACCAAGGATGTAGTCGACGATCTGCGACCCTTCGATCCGGCTTTGAAGTGTCGTACCGCTGGTGCCCGAGGCAAAGGACACCCGTTGCTCCGATATCGGCTGAGCAGCGCCAATTGACGGTGCCACCAAGGCGAAGATGATCAGAAAAAGTGTCGAAATCTTCATGTGAACCTGCCCTCTGATCGTCCAGAACGTTGGAGTTGGCCCACGACGCAACCTTCACTCAGGCCAACAGCAGTCTTGTTCGCACCGTATCATGGTTTCATGGATTTACCTACAAGAACCTTTAGCCGCGGTGTGTCATGCCCGGAGGAGCTCTGGAACTCGGTCCGACGGAGGTGCCAGAGCCATTCATCCAGCGCCTGAATGGGACTCTTCGTAGCCTGAACGAGCAGACAAAGAAAATGCTCGATAAGTTGGTGGTGCTGTTCAACGACTCCCCGACTTTGGGATCTCCGTTAGAGGGCGATTTTTGAAATGACAGCAATGAAGAGAGGACTGGTGCCACTGTTTTTAACGGCGTACTGGCACGACCGCTTGCCCCTCCCGAGTTCGCCCAGAACCCGCAGGACAGGCGCTGATCGCATTCCGTCTGCACATCAGTCCTGTTTTTCGCGAATGGGGCTAAGGTCGCGTTTGGCGGGAGAGCTGGATTTCGGCGATTTGGGGCACAACCTGACGATCAGGCCGTTATCAAATGACCCGCGCTGCGGCGGCAGAGGCAGCAATAGCCCCAGCAATCATAACGCCTGCGACGCCATTGGCCCTCATCGCTCTCAAACAGAAATTGTCATGTTGGCAATTAAGCGCACCCCGGTATATTTGCGTCCATATCCGCGAGAGAGCGGGACGTTGCATTTAAAATCTAGGGGCGAAATGATCGTATTTTCCGCTCAGTGTGAAATATTATTGGAACGGAAAAGGGTTTGGACACAGGCCTATTGTCCGGCACCGTCTCCTCAGGCGATGGATACCCTACTTCGCGCACGACTTGACTCTATCGGCGGGCAACTGCTGTTTATGAGTACGCCTGAAGCCGTCAGCATAGAGGCTCTTAAATTTAATCCAGAACACACGGCAATCAATGGAATATGGATCGATGTGTTGGATCGGGCAGACGGTACCGCAACATTGGCTGGACACTGGCTGGGCTTCGAAGACGAGCATCTATCCGTCTCTCCTTTGGATTCACAGTTTGGCGTGTATCCAACACGATCTATACCACCTGAATTGAGCGAAGTGCTCTCTTGCGAGCCCCACCATCTTTATGGCTTAGTATGCGCTCGAAAGGTCGATAATCTGGACCTGCGCTTGAGCCGTGGCTCCACACCGGCCTTATGCCTATACGAAGGTGAGCAGCGCGAAAAATTCGCAAAATCTGCACCATGGCTGGTCGCTCTCGCAGAGGACGACGCGTTTACACGTTCGCTGTTTACAGATGCGCCCGACAAGCCCTCATTCACCAGCTTGTGGCGCAAAGACCCTGTCGTTATTTTACGCAGTTCGCTCGAGATCGGTGATCTTGCCCGCCACCTGAAAAGGTTTGTCCGGTTGCGGGATGATAGCGGGGATTGGCATTACTTGCGATACTGGGAAAGCGATGCCTTCAGCGCCTTCGTCGATTGGCTACATTGCAACCCGTCTTTTTTGCGCAATTTTCTGACAACATCTAACGGCGAAGATCAGACCATTGATAAAATTGCGATTCCAGACAGCAACAGGTCCAGTTGCCGCGTCATAACTTACCCGCGCACAGAACCTTCAGCGCAGGCGGCAACGCCGATTATTGACAGCAATCTCAAAGCGCGACTGGCCCAGGTCAACCGCGTGCGCAGTTTTCGCACCTGCTGCGACTATCTCCATAAAGTAATGCATCGCCGGACCCCTGAACGAAGCGGATTGGATGCAATCTCAGAAAACTATATGCGCGCTGCCTGGGTCGAAAGTTATGGTCTCGGGATGACGAGCGAGCTTGGCCGATGTCGTCTCGCTGTCGCGATGACGAGACTGGGGCACAGGTTCCTGGATGATCCCAAATACATGAGTGTTGGACTGTCACGACATGCGTTAAAACATGACACAACGGGTGAGACGTTGTTCGATACCTTGAAAGAGATCGAACCTGTCTTGTTCAATCTGGACAGGGCACGCATGCGCGAGATGATCGACGATGGTGCTTTTGCAAGTTTTGCAGCTCTGGAACACTGGTTGCGACATAACGATGGGCGCGCGATGAACCTCTGGGGCGACAGCTTCGATGATATTGTTCGCGCGACGCTGAATGCCGCTGTCGAGGAACCAAGTACAATAAGTGTTTTCTTCGCTTACGTTTACGGAGCGGGATACATGAGCGACGCTTTGCTTGAACCGGAATTTTTGCAAGACCTCCAACGCGTTTAGTTTTAAACAGAGGTTGTTACCGAGTGTGCCGCCATTTAACGAGAAAGGTCTTCTTCATGGAAGATGAACTGGTAGACCCCGCAGACGATCCGGAGACCGAGCTGTCTCCGATCCCGGAAGGCACCGAGGGGATGTGTCCCGGCCCGGTTGTGTTTCCACTTGCCGAAGGGGCTGACGCGGACGGTTGGTCGGATTTGTTCGGATACCCTGGCGAGCATGAGACAGGGTCGATTTCGCTGGGCCGACTGATGCAAAGTCAGGACCCCGAAATGCAGTTTATTTTCGACGTCTACGACGAGCTTGTTCGCCAGAAAGGCGGCGAAGACAGTGATGCCGCGATGGATTGGCTCACCAACTTCTTTCCACCCCGTCCCGAAGTTGGTGACCGCAGAACTCATTATTGCGTGCTGGTCTTTGAAAGCGAGGGATTGGAAATCATCCGGGGGTCAGGCTGGTTTACCGATAGCCCCGACAACACCCGCCTGGAGACACCGGGTCTGATGGACGATGCCATCTATGAGATCAAGGTGTCGATGAGCCTTCAGGTCGATGTCGTTGCGCGATGGGGGCGGCACACCCGCGAGATCAACCCGATCGGCGACGCCGCAGGCGTGGCGCGTTCCATTATTCGCTTTGTAGATGAGGCGGCCCGGCACCGAGAGAACCGCCTCGCCGATTTGTTCGCGTTGAATATCGTTTCGGTCTTTATGGGAGTTGGCATCGGGACTGCTGCGCTGCGTGTTGCAACAACCGTCGGCGCACGTCTGGCGGCCTCCGCTGTGATCCTGTTCGAGACATCGCAGGGGGTGGAATACATCACGGGATATATGGGCGGGCGGCGCAGTGGCTATAATCCGCTGCGCGAAACCTTCAGGTATCTTGGGCGGACGAGCAATGGGCGTTCAGGTGAGCAGACAGGAGAGATCGTGTTCAATACACTGAATATCGTGATCGGCTTCGGCGGTAGGGTCGGGCTTTTGGCGGGTGGGCTCTATGCGACAAGATCGGCCATTCCGACGTCTTGCACTCCGGCGGAGGGCGACATTGATATCATTGATGCCGAAAGCATCCCCCTTGAGGCGCAGTCTCGATAGTCATGGCAAAGTTGAATGTTCTTAGAAACGGGTCAGTCCGCTCGACCGCCAACGGTGCGACGTTCCGCCGATTGACCGGTATCGCTGCGCGTCTGCGTAAAGGTTATTCCGTCGAAATCGCGCCCTATCCATCTTCGTCCGGCAAATGGCTGGTGCGCGTCGTCGCACCGACACGCGGCTCCACTCAGGGGATGACCACGGTTGACAGCTATTACGAGGTTATCGCCCGCAATCAGGCCGAAGCCGAGCGCTTCATCAAGACCGACGGTTTGTGGGGCGGCGCATTGGCGGAACGGGTGTCCAAGACGATCGGAGATATAGGGGAGGCGCATTTTGTCTCTCGTCTGCGAGGGGCCGGGATTTTTGACTCAATCTGGGGCAAGCAAGTGCGTTTCACTGACGTGCACCAGTTTCAAAACGCATCAGGCCACGGCGTCGATGCAATTGCCCGTGTTGCCCATGCGCCCCCCCCCGCCGCCCCCGAATGTCGGCGACTTCGTTGCGTTCGAGATCAAATCGACGCTGGGGGTCCGCGGTCGCCCTCCCAGCATCGGCACAAGTCAAAAAACGCCGACGCCGTTAGACTATGTAAAGGGCCGCTTGCAACGGGCACGCAATGCCGACAACTATCCTAAACTGAGCGCAGCGGACCAGAACTTTCTGGATGCAGCGCTGGCTGCCGCCCAAAAGGGTCGCGGCCCTGCTCTGTATCTTCGTAAAGGTGAGGTTGTCATGGATCATGCCAGCAATCTATCCTCAGCGGGCGGACGCCCTGAAATTGCGACAAAAATCTGGTAGGACATATGGCACTCGAACCTCGATTCACCCTTGCGCAGCTGCGTGACTTTCGCGCTGGGACGCGCCGCCAATCCGCTCAAGAAGCGCTGATTATAGACCGCACGAAACTTGAAGCATTCGCCGCACAAGAGAACGGAGATGTCGGCATCGCCTTGGTGCAACTCGGGGGCGCAATTGTCTGGCAGAGCCGCGTTTCGCTGGATGACTATTTGTTCTCGCAGGACGATCTTTCAGATCTGCTTCCTCCGGATTTTCAAGTCGCCCGTATGGCCTTTGCCGAGCGGTTGACCCAATGCCGTGACTGGCTTCATTTCCGCCCTGAGCTGGGGCCGGACATGGCGGATGTTGGCGGATGTATCGTGGATCTGATCGCCATCGGACAAGCGGCAAATGCTGCGGAACTGTGCAAGGTATCGCGTCAGGTTCTGGACGAGACCGGCTATGGTTGGCAGGTTTTCTGGCGCAATCGAAGAGGCACAAGGCCCGAGATTCCGGATGAGGAGTTTCCCAAGCAAAAGCTATTGCCATTCGCGCATGAGCTGATCGCGGCACAAGCGGGCGAAGAAATCGATTGGGAGGCGCTGTTTCTCAAGGCCGAACCCGGATATATCAGCGCCGCGCGCAGCGTGATGTCCACAGATATGGCCAAGGTGAAAGCGGCGGTTGACGCCTTGTGTGATCTCCACATCACGTTCACGACACCGAACCCTGATGGCAATCTCCGGGCTTTGGAGGGATATGAGATCGACACATGGCATCACATGCTATGGCCCACCACGGTATTTGCCTATCTACGCGTGCGGCAGGCCCATGGCCTTGAACTACCTGCGCTGGATCACCCTTTGCTGCGCCAGACCATGGGGCAATTCCCGCCCCGCCCGTTCAAAACGCAGGAGCTGCCCGAGTGGTATCTTTCCGCACTCGACGCGCTCGGCAAGGCTGACCCCAATTTTTCCGATCTGCGATCATTGGTCACACGTGAGAATATCCTATGATTCTGCGTTATTTTGGAGGTGAGGTGCCCCTAGATTTGTAGACGCTTTGCCCCCTAATTTTGAGGCAAGGAGTCCGACATGGGGACAAGCAATTACAGCGACGACTTCAAGCGGGATGCGGTGCATCAGATCACGATGCGCGGTTATCCGGTCGCGGAAGTTTCTCGGCGTTTGGGCGTCAGCAAATATTCTCTCTACAAATGGCTGAAGCAGTTCGGCGAGGCGACTGCGAAGCCCGGTGTGGATCATGAAGCCGAGAACCGTCGATTGAAGCGCGAGCTGGCCAGGGTGACGGAGGAGCGCGATATCTTAAAGTAAGGAGGATGAGGGAAGGCCCCTGTGGGGCGTTCCCCCGACGAACGCGGCCGCGTACTTCGCGCAGAATGCAAAGTGAAGTACGCGTTTGTTGCGGAGTACCGGCCGGTGTTTTCGGTTCGGTTGATGTGCCGCTGTCTCGGCATTCACCCGAGCGGTTTCTACGCATGGCTCAAGGAACCTTTGAGCCGGCGAGCGCGGGAAGATGCACGCCAGACCGAACTTATGCGGCAGGCGTGGGCAGAGAGCGGCAAGGTATATGGGTATCGTAAGCTGGCAGATGATCTGCGCGACTTGGGCGAGCAGATATCCGAGAACCGGAACCGGGCCGCGCGGCTGGCATCCCTGGCCGGGATTGCGGCTCAAGTGGGCTATCGACGTCGCCCGGGCCCCTATGGCGGAAAGCCCGCCATCGTTGCCGAGAACATTCTGGATCGGCAATTCCATGTATCCGAACCCGATCAAGTCTGGGTGACCGACATCACCTACATCAGAACCCATGAAGGCTGGTTGTATCTTGGCGTCGTCATCGATTTGTTCTCGCGCCGCGTAGTCGGCTGGTCTGCTCAGCCACAGATGACGACCGACGTGCCCATGCAGGCCACGCTCATGGCCGTCTGGCGACGGAAGCCAAAGAACAAGGTGTTGGTCCACAGTGATCAGGGATCCCAGTTCACCAGCCGTGAGTGGCAGATCTTTCTCAACCAACACGATCTGGAAGCCAGCATGAGCAGACGCGGGAACTGTTACGATAACGCCGTCGCCGAGAGCTTCTTTCAGCTCCTCAAACGGGAACGGATAAGACGCCGCACATATCTGACACGCGACGCTGCAAGGCAGGACGTATTTGAATACATTGAGCTCTTCTACAATCCGAAACGCAAACACACGAACAACGGCATGCTGTCGCCCGTTGACTTCGAAAATAGACAGCGCAAACTGACCAAGGCAGGTGTCTAGGAAACTAGGGGCACCTCAAACACCATATCGACGTTGGACAGCCTTTCTCGAGGGCAGATACCGACGCTTCCCCAAGGTGCTTGCGTTGTAACTGGAACCAGTTTTGACATTCCGATGCTCATGCAAGTTGACAAACTGCCGAAAGAGCAAGAACCGGATAGCAGTGATGTGAACCTCGTCGAACTGTGGAGTGGTGATGGTGGCTGACTTTCAATCTCTGGCGCCAATCTCACTGACTGCGGACTCCGGCTGATATAGCTGCCGTTGGATGGATCCTTTACCAACGGCCGGTAAGGGCCGGAAGCAGCCCCGCCTCACATCCCCCAAACAAACAAAAACCGCGCCGGATCGTTTGATCGGCGCGGTTTTTAGATTTGACGCTCGTTGCACAAGCGTCTCACATCCGACTTCTGGTCCAACTCTGACGGTTGGGCCAGGTTCGTCTGACGTCCAACATTTGGTAAGTGGCGGACCGAGGAGGATTCGAACCCCCGACCCCTTGATTCGTAGTCAAGTACTCTATCCAGCTGAGCTATCGGTCCACTGGAGGCGGGAAATACATATAAGCTCGGAGGGGTGCAAGAGGCATTTGTCAGAAAAATGAAAAAACATTCTTCAAATGCATTTCCCGCTCATCGCGCAGGCGCCTGTTCCTTTTCACGCGAGGCCGCCCCACGCTGGGAATAGCCCTTCGGCAAATGAATCGCGAAGGCCGTGCCTGTCTCGTCGGAGCGTTCCAGCACAAGCTGGCCGCCATGACCGCGCACCAATTCGGCGGAGATCGCGAGGCCAAGGCCAAAGCCGCCTTTGCGCGTGCCCCCTTGGAACGGCTGGAACAGGTATTCGCGGGCGCGCGGCGGCAGGCCCGGCCCGGTGTCAATCACGGAGAGCACCCACTCGTCCTCATCCTCGCGCCCCGCAACGGAAATCTCGCCACAGGTGCCGGTGGCCATGATCGCCTGACGGGCGTTGCGCACCAGATTGGACAGCACGCGGTGCATTTGTTCGGGATCAGCGCGCACGACCATGGTGGCGGGGATGTCTTCGGAGAAGGACAGATCGAAGTCACCAATGGAAAGTCGCTCGCCTTCGATCACCTCGCCCACCAGCTCCGCCAAACGCACGCCCGTGAGCGTCGGCGCGGGTTCTTCGGCCTTGCCAAAGGCCAGCGTGGTTTCACAGAGGTTCACGGCGCGCTGGATGGAATTGACGAGCTTTGGCGCGGAACGGGTCACGGCGGGGTCTTGTGACATTTCCAGCCGGTCGGTGAAAAGCTGGGCCGTGGTCAGGATGTTACGCAGATCGTGCGAGACTTTGGCAACCGCGCCGCCAAGTTGGGCCAGACGTTCCTTTTGCCGCAGGGAGGCCGTGAGTTCGGTCTCCATGACCTTGAGCGCCACTTCGGCTTCGCGCAGCTCTGCGACCTTGGCCGACGGCGTGATGATGCGGCGGGCATCTTCGGGCGCCTGCGTGTAAGACGTCATTGCGCTCACGACGCGTTTGATCGGCCGCACCAAAAGCGCGCGCACCGCGAGGAACAACAGGAACGCCGTGATGAAAGAGATCACCGCCGACAGGATCAAAATCCGCACCCCGTAATCAATCATCGCCATGCGCAGGGGTGCGGTCGGCAGCGTCACCTCGATCAAAAGCCCCGCTTGTTTGACCGGATCGCCGATCACTCGGATCACGCGCTCCTCGGGATCGAAGAGCGTCACCATGGCATCGCGGATCAGCTCAAAGGCTGTGGCCTCGCGCAGATCGTAGGTGGCGTGGATCTGGTCCGGGATCGGCGAGGACAGGACCAGTTGGCGAATCTCATTGCGGCGCAGCACAACGTTGTAGACACCCGCATTCGCCAAAAGCTCGTCTTCGAGGTCCATATCGAGGCTGTCATTGGCCAAAAGCGCCAGAGAGGCAATCTGAGCACGTTCCAGACGGGACAGGAGAAAATCTTCGCGAAAACGTGCGACAGAGGGCATGAAAATCATCACCTCGGCGGCCATCACGAAAATGACCGTCAGGATCAGGAAGCGCCCGGACAGGGTGTTGATGAAACGCGGTAACGTCATAGCTCCTCTTCGCCGCATGGGGCCGCCCGTCAGGGCACAAGTCTCTGAATTGTCTTGACGATCGCCTTGACCTTGCGGCTGTCGAACAGTCTTGGGGTAAAATAGGCACTCACGGCGCGTTTGTTAAGTTCGGCCAATGTGGGATAAGGCGCGACCATACCCGCGATTTTGCTCATCTTGAGTTTGAGCGACAGGACGAGCGACCAGAATGCGATCAATTCGCCCGCGTCCGGCCCCACGATGGTGACGCCGACGGGGCGGGATTTGACCACCATGAGCTTAATGAAACCGGGGCCGGACCGCGCCGTCGCAATCGCGCGATCATTGCCGGAGACCTCGGCGCGGACGATTTCCAGTTTGTTTTGGTAGGTTTCGCGCGCCTGCGCTTCGGTCAAACCGACCTGCGCCAGTTCGGGGCTGGTGTAGGTGGCATGCGGGATGTGATGGGTTGCGGCTTTGGCGGGCAGCCCGAACAAAAGCGCGCGGACGATGACGCCGGCCTGATAGCCCGCCACATGGGTGAATTGCATGCCGCCCGCCACGACATCGCCGATGGCGTAGACGCGGCGATTGGAGGTGCGCAGGTTGGGGCCGACTTTGATGCCGGTCTTGGTGCGATCCACATCGGCGTGTTGCAGGCCCAGGTCGTCGCAATTCGCGCGCCGTCCGGTGGCGACCAAGAGATGCGAGCCTGTGAGGGTCTGCCCGTCTGACAGGCTGATCGAAATCGCACCATCCGTACCGGACACTCGCTCCGCCCCTGTGCCTTCGATCAAGGTCACGCCTTCGTCTCGCAGCGCGGCTTTGACGATTTCGGCGGCCTCGGGGTCCTCGCGGCCCAGCGCGTCGAAGGCCTCGATCACAGTGACCTTGGCGCCCAGCCGTCGATGCGCCTGGGCCATTTCCATGCCGATCGCACCGCCCCCGAGGATGATCAGATGCTCGGGACAGGCACTCAGCGACCAAAGCGTTTCATTGGTGAGATAGGGCACGGAGGCGAGGCCCTCGATCTCCGGCACACGCGGGCTTGAGCCTGCGGCGATGACAAAGCGACGGGCCTTTATGGTCACGCCGCCCGCCTCCACCGTCTTGGGCGAGGCAAACCGCGCCTCAGCTCGGATGACTTTGCACCCCAGGCCCTCGAACCGTTCCTGACTGTCATGCGGGGCAATGGTGGCGATGCTTTTGCGGACATGCTCCATGGCCGCTGGGTAGCTCATGCCAGCGCCTGCGGCATGCAAGAGCGCCTTCGACGGCACGCAGCCGGTGTTGAGGCAATCGCCGCCCATCTCGCCCTTTTCAATCAGAACGACGCGCGCGCCCATCTGAACCGCTCCGGCAGCGACGGACAACCCGCCCGAGCCCGCACCGATCACACAGATATCCGTTTTGAGTTTGCTCATGTCGCCTCCTTGCGCACAGCTTTCCACAGGATAGGCAAAAGCGCGAGCAGGCAAAGCCCCAGCAGCGGAAAAAGGATATGTGGCTCGAAGATGATGCCGAGATTCGGCGCCTCGCCTTTTTCAAACACCATACCGAGGCCTGCGCCCACGGAAGTGTAAACCAATGCGCCAGGAATGATGCCCAGCGCCGTCGAGATCACGAAGCGCGAAAACGGCACGCCAAAAAGCGCGGGCAGGAGATTGGCGACGAAGAACGGCACCACGGGCAGGAAGCGGATCAGGAAGAGCATCGACCATTGGTTCTCGTCTATGCCGCGTTTGATCTTGTGAATGCGGCCCTCGGAGGCATCGATCTTGCCCGCCAGCCAATCGCCAAGCCCCCAGCGCGCGGCGAGGAACAGGATGGAGGCGCCGAGGACTGCGCCGGACATATTATACAGCACGCCGGGAAACGTGCCGAACAGAAAGCCGCCGGTCAGCGTCGCCACTGTCGCCCCCGGAAGCGACAGCGCCACGATCACCGCGTAAGCGAGGATAAAGAGAAGGACGGCCAGCCCGGCATGGCGTTCGGTATAATCCACAAGCATCGCGCGATTCTCGGACAAAGCCTCGAAACTCAGGTGATCGCTCAGCAGGACGGCCAATCCCAAGGCCAGACAGGCGAGAAGGCTCAAAATCCAGAGATGGTTTTTGCGCGCTTTGGTTTTATCGGCTTTATCCTGCACGTGTGCCCCTATAGAGATTGTGAGTTGCGGCAAGATGGGCCGCCTCGGCGCCTGTGACCAGCATTTTGCACCCTCTTCACGGCTCAGTGATAGCCTGTCATGAGATTTCGGCGCAGCAAGGCCCTTTGTTACAGAATTTTGTTTTCGAATTCTGGCGCATGAGAATTGACAACGGACCGAAGGCCTCCTATTGGCAGGGCTTCGAACGATTACTCGCCTTCGAATCCCTTTGTCATGCCGCCCGGCCGCTTGGCCACCCGGTCTGATGTTTGGGGATTTGGGCCCCAACGCAACCGATGGAGATAGCGCGATGAAACGCACCTATCAACCGAGCAACCTCGTCCGCAAGCGCCGCCACGGCTTCCGTGCGCGTATGGCCACCAAAGCGGGCCGCAAGGTTCTGAACGCTCGCCGTGCTCGCGGCCGCAAGTCCCTGTCCGCGTAATTCACGCTTTCGGGACGGCCTGAACAGGCAAAGCTGATGACACCGCCGAACGCACCCAAGGATCAGGCACATGCCGACGCCGAAGGGTCGCAGTCGGCGGTTTTGTCATGTTCAGATGACGAAATTACCCTGACCACTCTGGCCAAACGCAACGACTTTCTCAAAGCCGCCCGGGCCCGTCGTCAGGGCACGGCCAGTTTTCTGTTGCAGGGGCGGAGACGCTCTGAGACCGAAGACGCCAGCGGCATTCGTGTCGGCTACACCTGTTCCAAAAAGGTCGGCAATGCCGTCGCCCGCAACCACGCCAAACGACGCCTGCGCGAAGCGGCGCGTCTGTTGATCCCGGAACTGGGACGCGAAGGTTGGGATTATGTGCTGATCGGCAAAAAGAGCGACACGAGCGAACGCCCCTTCGATCTTTTGCTGAAAGACCTCCGATATGCGCTGAAAAAGGTGCACGGCGAGACGAAAGGAGAGCGCAAATGACGCCTCTGGCCTTTGTCGTCTCCCTCCCCGTCCGCGCCTATCGCCGCATTTTTTCGCCCTTCGTCGGGCACAATTGCCGGTATCAGCCGACCTGCTCGGCTTACGCGATGGAAGCGCTGGAAAAACACGGCGCCCTCAAAGGATCATGGCTAACCATCCGCCGCATTGGGCGGTGTCACCCGCTGGGTGGCATGGGCTATGACCCCGTGCCGGAGACGAAATCCACGCCGCAAAAGACCGAGGAAAAGCACGATGCTTGACGATCTCGACGACATCCACCCGCTGTTCCACGGCGCACCCTCCACCACGGAGTTCAAAAAGCTGCGCAAGCGGATCATTCGAAATGTGCGCGAGGCGATCGAGCAATACGGCATGGTCGAACGTGGCGCGAAATGGCTCGTGTGTCTTTCGGGCGGCAAGGACAGCTATACGATGCTGGCCGCGCTCTATGAGCTGAAATGGCGCGGCATGTTGCCGGTCGAACTGGTGGCTTGCAATCTCGATCAGGGCCAGCCGGGGTTCCCTGCGACGGTGTTGCCGGAGTTCTTGGAGCGTATGCAAGTGCCGCATCGCATCGAGTATCAGGACACCTATTCCATAGTCATGGATAAAGTGCCTCAAGGCCGGACGTTTTGTGCGCTTTGCTCGCGTCTGCGTCGCGGCAATCTCTACCGAATCGCGCGCGAAGAGGGCTGTACCGCCGTGGTGCTTGGTCACCACCGCGACGACATCCTTGAGACGTTTTTTATGAATCTCTTCCACGGTGGGCGCCTGGCGACCATGCCACCGAAACTGGTAAACGAAGGGGGCGATCTCTTTGTCTACCGCCCGCTGGCGCATGTCGCCGAAGAGGATTGCGAGAGATTCGCCCGTGCGATGAACTACCCGATCATTCCCTGCGATCTTTGCGGCTCTCAGGACGGCTTGCAGCGCCAACAGGTCAAACAAATCCTTGATGGCTGGGAGAAAAACAGCCCCGGACGCCGTCAGGTGATGTTCAAGGCGCTGACCAACATCCGGCCCTCACATATGATGGACCCGAAGCTGTTCGACTTTCTTGGCCTTTCGTTAACGGAGCGCCCTGAAACGGAACCAAATGCAGAAAATTCTATTGAAATCCCGAAGTTGCGTTAACCGCACGACTACTTTCTTGGGTCAATGTCCCCGGTGTTGACGGTCAATCGACCATCCGCAACACCAGCAATGACTCGGGACAGGACGCATGCAAAGAACCATCGCCGACACGCTTAACCGCCTGCGCGATGCCCTGACGGGGCCACATACCATCGCCTTTTTGCCGGCGCTCTGCCTTGGCGCCTATTGGTATGGCGGGGAAAACATGCTGGTGCTCTGCGCCCTTGCTCTCCCGGCACTTGCAGCCCTCCTGAACCTTGCACCAAACCTTGTGCGTCGCGACACGGATCAAGCCCTTCAGACAACAGATGGTTTGACCCGGCTTCCTCTGCGCGCTCGTGTTTTGCATACGCTCGATCAAATTCTCGACTCGCGCGATGTCACCGGGCGCACGACCGCCTGCCTTGTTCTTGAAATCGACGACTTCCGTGGGATGTGCTCCACATTTGGCGACCCGGCCGGTGACACGATCCTCAAAACCGCCGCGCGCCGCATTCAGGACGTTCTGCGTGAACATGATACCGTCGCTCGACTGAATGGTCCGCGTTTCGCGATTGCTCTGGCGCCGGTACGTTGTGCCGATCTGGAAACATTGATCCAGCTCTCTTCGCGCATTCAGGCCGCTTTGGCTGAACCCTATTCGATCGATGCGACGAAAATTTTTGCGACCTGTTCTGTCGGTTTTTGTATGCCCGGTCGCGCGCCGGCTCACTCGGGACAGGCCTTCCTTGACGCCGCCGAAATTGCGCTGAGCGATGCGCGCCATAATGGCCCCGGCTCCATTCGCGCCTATTCGCCCAACCTCACCCCCCGCACACTTGAACACGGCAGCCTGAGCGTTGATCTGGGTGCAGCCTTGGAAAATGGCCAGATCATCCCTTGGTTCCAACCGCAAATTTCCACTGACACGGGTGAAGTCTCCGGCATGGAGGCGCTCGCGCGCTGGGTGCATCCGGATCGCGGCATTCTTTCTCCCGGGCAGTTCATGTCAGACATCGAGGAGCTCGGCCTTCTCGAGCGCCTGAATGAGATTGTACTTTATCATGCACTGATGGCGATCAAGACATGGAACAAAGCCGGATTTCACGTCGCCTCCGTGGCCGTCAACTTCTCTCCCACTGATCTGGCCAACCCGAAAATCGTCGATAAAATCCGATGGGAACTGGATCGGTTTGAATTGGAGCCGTCCCGATTGAGTGTCGAAATTCTCGAGAGCGTCATCTCTTCTTCGGACAACGACACGATCAGCCGCAACATCTTGGCGCTCAAGGAAATGGGGTGCGGTATCGATTTGGACGACTATGGCACCGGCCATGCCTCGATCGCCAATATCCGCCGCTTTGCTGTGAAGCGTATCAAGATTGACCGTTCCTATGTGACACGCTGTGATTTGGACCGAGACCAGCAGAGCATGCTGGCGGCCATTTTGACCATGGCCGAACGCTTGGATTTGGAAACATTGGCCGAAGGTGTGGAAACCGTGGGCGAACACGCCATGCTGGCCCAGCTTGGCTGCGATCATGTCCAGGGTTTCTCCATTTCGCGACCGATGTCTTTTGAAAAAACACTCGGTTGGATGGACAGCCACAAACGCAAATTGGCCCAAACGCCGCAAATCGGACGCCGCGCCAGCTGATCACTTTGCCGCATTTTCCAAAAGAAATGGCCGAAACTGCTTGACGTCAGGCCCTCTGGGAGGTTGAACCACCCGAGACTGAATTCCAACAATCGGGCGGCCTAGATGGACGATCAAAACAAGAACCTGATTCTTGCCATTGTGCTTAGTGGCATCGTGTTACTCGGGTGGACAATTTTCTTCCCGGCGCCAG
This sequence comes from Celeribacter sp., assembly GCF_048270365.1. Classification (NCBI taxonomy): domain Bacteria; kingdom Pseudomonadati; phylum Pseudomonadota; class Alphaproteobacteria; order Rhodobacterales; family Roseobacteraceae; genus Celeribacter; species Celeribacter sp. The sequence goes on along the minus strand of NZ_JBLWTA010000017.1, from coordinate 25,056 downwards.
AGCCCGTAACGGATCCGAATGCTCCGGCCGTCACGCAATCTGCGTCGGATGCCACAGGTGCGACAACTGCGCCGTCGGCAGACCCGGCGAGCGATGCTCAGGGCGCGGTGAATGAAACCGCCGCTCAAACCGCAGATGCACCGCGCATCGCAATCGACACGGCCCGCCTGATCGGTTCCATCTCGCTTGTCGGCGGTCGGATCGACGATCTTTCGCTCAAGGATTACACCGTCGACATCGACAGCGATGAGTTGGTTAAGCTTTTGACCCCCGTCGGAACCGCCACGCCTTATTTTGCGTCCTTTGGCTGGGCCCCGGGCGGTGCACTGAACCTTGAGGACGTGCCTGGCACCAACACGCTGTGGTCGGTGGAAAGCGGTGAGACGCTGACCTCGGAAACCCCGGTGGTACTGGTCTGGGACAACGGCAAAGGCGTGACCTTCCGCCGTACGATCGAGGTTGATGAGAATTTCATGTTCTCGGTGACCCAGTCGATCGAAAACGCCTCCGATGCCACCATTCGGGTCGCCACCAACAACGAAATCGTCCACCTCGGCAAGCCCGAGAACCTGACGCGCCTGCTGGTGCATGAGGGCGCCATTCGCGAAAGCAATGGCACGTTGGAAGAAATCAGCTTCAAAAGCGGTTTTCTGAAAACCAAATTCGACGAGTTGAAAGCTGACCCGCGCTGGGGCGAGCATGCCGAGTTGGAAGAGGTGTCGGAAAACGGTTGGATCGGGTTCACCGATCACTACTGGATGACCACGCTCATCCCGAATGCGACCGACGCCTTCACCTCTGTCGTGACCTATCACGAAGCTAGCGACACCTATAAAACCGTCGCGCGCTATCCCGCCGTGGATATCGCCGCAGGCAGTTCTTACGAGGTGTCTTCGCGCCTCTTCGCGGGCGCCAAGCAATGGGAAACCATCCGCAACTACGAGCGCGAGGGCGGCGTCTACAAATTCAGCGATTCGACGGATTGGGGTCTGTTCTTCTTCATCACCAAACCGATCTTCCGCATCCTGCATGCGCTGAACGGGCTGATTGGCAACATGGGTTGGGCAATCATCCTTCTGACGGTGATCATCAAGGGCATTATGCTCCCGCTCGCTTATAAATCCTACGTCTCCATGGCGCGGATGAAAGAGCTTCAGCCGGAGATGGAAAAGCTCAAGGAAGCCGCGGGCGACGACAAAGAAAAACTTCAACGCGGCATGATGGAGCTCTACAAATCCAACAAGGTGAACCCGGCCTCTGGCTGTTTGCCGCTCTTGCTGCAAATCCCGGTGTTCTTCTCGCTCTACAAGGTGATTCTGGTCACCATCGAATTGCGGCACGCGCCCTGGATCGCCTGGATTCGCGACCTCTCCGCGCCGGACCCAAGCTCGATCCTGAACTTGTTTGGCCTCCTGCCCTACGCGCCGCCGGAGCCCGGTTCTATGCTCGCCTTCATCAGCCTCGGCGTGCTGCCGATCCTCTTGGGCATCTCGATGTGGCTGCAACAGAAACTGAACCCGGCGCCGACCGATCCGTCTCAGGCGATGATCATGGCCTGGATGCCCTGGGTGTTCATGTTCATGCTCGGCAATTTTGCCTCGGGTCTGGTGCTCTACTGGATTTGCAACAACACGATCACCTTCATCCAACAGTATCTGATCATGCGCAGCCACGGCCACAAACCGGATGTCTTTGGCAACATCATGCGCTCGCTCAAACTCAAGAAAAAGGACGCCTGATCAAGGCGTGATCCCGATGGATTTACAATTTCCCATCGCTGAACCAGATGCGGCGGCCCTCGAAAAGGGCCGCTTGCTGTTTGCGGGCGAAACCGATTTTCTCAAAGGCGTCGTCGCCATGGATGGCATGCCACCAGACGACCGCATGGAGGTCTGCTTTGCGGGCCGGTCCAACGTCGGAAAATCGAGCCTGATCAACGCGCTGACGGGCCGCAAGGCGCTTGCACGCGCCTCGAACACGCCGGGCCGGACGCAGGAGATTAACTTTTTCACCTGCGCTGATAGCCATTACCTCGTCGACCTTCCGGGCTACGGCTTTGCCAAAGCGCCGGTGAAAACCGTCGAGAAATGGCAACGCCTGCTCAAGGCTTACCTCTCGGGACGCGCCACCCTGCGCCGGGCTTTCGTGCTGATCGACAGTCGCCATGGCGTGAAAGAAGTGGATGAGGAGATCATGACGCTCCTCGACCGCTCTGCCGTTCCCTTTCAAACCGTTCTGACCAAGGCTGACAAAGTCAAGGAAGCCGAACGCCAGAAGGTCATCGAACAGGTCCGTGGCGCCGTGTCGAAACACCCGGCCGCCTACCCCGAATTGATCGTGACCTCATCGGAAAAAGGCTGGGGCGTCGATGTTTTGCGCGCGGTGATCGCCACGCTTATCTGAGCCGCTTGGCCTCAGGCCGGGAAAATTGTATTGAGGTTCAAACCCTCATCTGGATTCCCGAAATGAAGAAGCAAGACATGAACCGAGATTGGATAGCGACCGCCCGCACTCTTTCCCAAGCGCTGCCCTATTTGCAGCGATACGAAGGCGCGACCGTCGTGATCAAGCTCGGCGGTCATGCGATGGGCTCGGATGAGGCGATGGAGGGCTTTGCCCGCGACGTGGTGCTGATGCAGCAGGTTGGCGTAAAGCCGGTGGTCGTCCATGGCGGCGGCCCGATGATCAATAAAATGCTGGCCGATCTCAACATCCAGTCCGAATTTGTGAACGGCAAACGGGTGACCGACAAGGCGACCGTAGAGGTCGTCGAAATGGTGCTCTCGGGCCTCGTGAACAAACGGATCGTTCAGGCGATCAACGGCCAGGGCGGGCGCGCTGTCGGGATTTCCGGCAAGGACGCGAACCTGATGGTCTGTGAACAAACCGATCCGTCCTTGGGCTTTGTCGGCACGCCGGTGTCGATGAACCCGTCGATCATCAAAGAATTGGGCGACGAAAACTTGATCCCGGTGATCGCGCCCGTGGGGGCGGGCCGCAATGGCGAGACGTTTAACGTCAATGGCGACACAGCCGCAGGCGCGATTGCAGGCGCGCTGCACGCCGATCGCCTGCTGCTTTTGACCGATGTGTCGGGGGTGAAGGACGGCAATGGCGAGGTGTTGACCTCGCTCAGCTCGCAACAGATCAAAGACCTGACAGAGGCCGGCGTCATCGTGGGCGGCATGATCCCGAAAACCCAAACCGCGCTCGATGCGCTCCGAGACGGGGTGCGGGCCGTGGTGATCCTCGACGGGCGCGCACCGAATGCCTGTCTTTTGGAGCTCTACACGGAGCATGGTGCGGGGTCGCTCATTCGCGACACGCAGCCCAGCGTGAAACCGTCGAAGAAAAAAACCTGATGCCTCGCCGTCTGATCCTGATGCGCCACGCCAAATCGGGATGGGACGATCCCCGGCTGGATGACATCGACCGGCCCTTGAATGCGCGCGGTCAGCGCAATGCCGTCACCATGGGCATGTGGTTGAAGGACAAGGGATATATCCCCGATCAGGTTCTGGTTTCTTCGGCCGTGCGCACCCGTGAAACGCTTGAACGCGTGACGCGCGGGCTTGGGCTTTGTCCGCCGGAGACGGTGCTGGACACGCTTTATCTGGCGTCTGAGCATCGGATCATGAGCGCCTTGAAACAGGCAACGGGCGACTGTGTTTTGGTGCTCGCGCACAATCCCGGCATCGGGGAGTTTGCGGTCAATTTCGCATCTCATCCCCCGCTGCACCCGGATTTCCTGCGCTATCCGACGGCGGCGACGGCTGTGTTCGATCTCAAAGCTCCGACGTGGGCAGAGGCGCGGTTCGGGGAAAATGAGGTGATAGATTTCGCCATCCCCCGCGAGTTGGAAGCTGCTGAGTAAAAAAGGGCGCTGAAGCGCCCTTTTGTTTGGTCTGATGACCGCTCTCAGTGACCGAGAATTTGCGACAGGAACAGCTTCGTGCGCTCCGATTTCGGGTTGTTGAAGAACTCTTCCGGCTCGTTCTGTTCGACGATCTGGCCCTGATCCATAAAGATCACGCGGTTCGCGACCTGACGGGCAAAGCCCATCTCGTGGGTCACGCAGAGCATCGTCATGCCCTCTTCCGCCAGTTCGATCATGGTGTCGAGCACCTCTTTGATCATCTCCGGGTCGAGTGCCGAGGTCGGTTCATCGAACAACATGATCCGCGGCTGCATGCACAGCGAACGCGCGATGGCCACACGCTGTTGCTGACCGCCCGAAAGCATGCCGGGGTATTTGTGCGCCTGATCCGGGATTTTCACCTTTTCCAGGAAATGCATCGCCAGCTCTTCGGCCTCGCGTTTCGGCGTTTTACGCACCCACATCGGCGCCAGCGTGCAGTTTTCCAGAATGGTCAAATGCGGGAAGAGGTTGAAGTGCTGAAAGCACATGCCCACCTCGGACCGGATCTTGTCGATGTTCTTGAGATCCGAAGTCAGCTCGGTCCCATCGACGATGATCTTGCCCTGCTGGTGCTCTTCGAGCCGGTTGATACAGCGGATCATGGTGGATTTGCCGGACCCCGAAGGCCCCGCGATGACGATCCGCTCACCCCGGTTCACGGTCAGGTTGATGTCACGGAGAACGTGGAATTCGCCGTACCATTTGTTCATATTCGTGATCTGAATGGCCACCTCATCGGAGACGGTCAGTTTAGAACGGTCAATAGCGCGGTCTTCTGCGAGAGACATATCTGGTCTCCTTTCTTAACGATGATCGGTGCGGAGCTTGCGCTCCAGCCACTGAGAATATTGCGACATGGCGAAACAGCAGATCCAAAAGACCAAGCCGATGAAGATGAACAGCTCCCAATAAATGCCGTTCCAGGCCGCGTTGGCGCGGATGGCGTTGGAGAGGCCCAGCATGTCGTAGATGCCGATGAACATCACCAGCGTGGTGTCTTTGAACAGGCCGATGAAGGTGTTCACGATGCCCGGAATGGAGATTTTCAACGCCTGCGGCATGATGATCAGGCGCTGTGCTTTCCAATAATCAAGTCCGAGCGCATCGGCCGCCTCATATTGGCCTTTCGGCAGTGCCGCGAGACCGCCCCGGATCACCTCGGCCATGTAGGCGGACGAGAACAGCGTCACCATGATGATCACCCGAAGCGTCAGGTCAAACGTCGTGCCCGGAGGCAGGAAGTAATTGAGCAGAAGCGAGGCGGTGAACAGAAGGGTGATGAGCGGCACACCGCGGATGAACTCGATGAACCCCACACAGATGGTTTTCACGATGAACAGGTCCGACTGACGGCCAAGCGCCAAGACGATGCCGATGGGCAAAGAGAGCGCGATGCCGGAGATGCCGATGATCACACAGATCATGAAGCCGCCCAAGTCGCGGCTTTGGACCTCTTCGAGATGCCCGAGCGGAGCTACGGCGTTGAGGCCTTCGACCACCGACGGGCCGATGAACAGCCACCAGATCAGGGCGACGGCGACAGAGGCAATCGCCGAGAGTGCCATGGAACCGAAACGATCCACGAGCTTGAACGCCACGCCACCAAGGAGGAAACCGACAGCCACTGAGGTCACCCCCCAGATCGTGCCGCCCCAGACCAGCCAGACCAGCAGGAAGGGGAAGGCCATGGTGAGATACAGCATCTGACGCGGCACTTTGTCGAAAAGCACCGGCGCCAGAGAGACCAGCATCAAGACGAAGGCAAGGTTGGCGCGCCAGTATTGCGTCTCCGGGTAGAACCCGTAGAGCAGCTGGTTCCAGCGCTCCGTCAGAACGGCCCAACAGGCGTAATGAGTGTTGCCGAAACGTTCATTGAGGATGGTGCGGCATTGCTCCAGAGAGGTCGCATCCCAAACGCCACCAAAGAGCCATGGAAGCGTCCCCGCGAGGATTTTGTAGATCACGAAGATCGACACAATCGTCAGGATTGAATTGAACCAACCCGAGAACAGGTTCTCACGGACCCAGCGTGTAAACCCAACCTGAGAGCGTGGCGCAGGCTGCTGGTCCAGCATCTCCTTGCGCACGTAAGAGAGGGAGTTTGTGTTGCTCATCTCAGCGCTCCTTCAGTCTGACGGATTTGTTGTAGACGTTCATGCCCGACGAAATCAGCAGGCTGACGATCAAATAAATCAGCATCATCAAGAGCATACATTCCAACTCCCGCCCCGTGGTGTTGAGCGTGGTGCCGCCCAGGGTCGAGCGCAGGTCCATATAGCCCACCGCCAGAGCCAGCGAAGAGTTCTTCGTCAGGTTCAGATATTGCGAGATCAGCGGCGGGATGATGACCCGCAACGCCTGCGGCAGGATCACGAGGTTCATGGTCCGCGACGGGCGCAGGCCGAGTGCGAAAGCGGCCTCGGTCTGGCCTTTGGAAATGGCGAGGATGCCGGAGCGCACGATTTCGGCGATGAAAGACCCGGTGTAGAAACTCAGCGCCAGCCACAAAGCCAGCATCGAGTTGCGCATGTGAAGGCCTCCGCCGAAGTTAAAGCCTTTAAGCTCCGGATATGACAGGGTGATCGGGCGGCCCATCACAAAATAGACGAGGATCGAGGGCACGAGAAAGATCGCCAGTTTGATCCAGAAATTCGGCAGGATTTGCCCGGTCGTCTCAAAGCGACGTTGGGAATATTTGCCGAAAGCCCAGATGCCCAGAAGCGACAGAAGGAAAGTGATGATCACAAAAAGCGATCCATCGCCCCAAACGGGCGCCGGGATATAGGTGCCACGATTGGTCACCGCCACACTGTCCCAAAGCCACATGGAGGCCGCCGGGTCTTCGCCCCGGAAGTCGCGCGGCGCGGGCAAAGCCTCGGAGAGCACCGCCATGAAAGCGAGAATCCACAAGAGCACCGGGATGTTGCGGAAACTCTCGACGTAAAAGGTCATGATCCGCGCCGTCAGCCAGTTTTTGGAGAGGCGCAGAACCCCCGCGATGACCCCGATGATCGTCGCAAGGATACAGCCCAGAATGGCAATCAGAAGCGTGTTGAGAAGGCCCACCAATGTCGCCCGCCAATGCGAATCGTCAGAGGTGTAAGGAATGATTTTCTGGTTGATGTCATAGGCCGCACGATTGAACAGGAAGCCGAAATCGATGTCCTTGCCCAAAGCCGTAAGGTTGATGATCGTGTTGCGTATGAGAAATGCCGCAATCAACATGAACGCCAGCATCGCAATCACCTGAATGGTGATCGAACGATACCGCGTGTCATAGATCAGCTGGCTCAGCCGAAAGCCATGGTCTTCCGGCGTGTTTGTCGCTGTCGTCATGAGTGACGGTCCCCTGTTTAGATATAGCCCCACTGCCGCCCGGATTTTTCCGTTCGCATTTTTGATGGTCTTGAAGTGAGCAGAGCCAGAAAGGCAAAGGGCGCGGAGTGTGATCCGCGCCCTTCCCTTTTGTCAGTCTTAGCGGAAGGGCGGCGAGTAGATCAGGCCGCCTTCGGTCCACTGGGCATTCAGGCCACGAGCCAGACCCACCGGAGTGTTCTCACCGATGTTTTTCTCGAAGCTTTCGCCATAGTTGCCAACCTGAGTCAGGATGTTCAGCGCCCAGGCGTTGTCGAGACCGAGCATTGCGCCCAGTTCACCTTCGACACCCAGAAGACGGTTGATCTCCGGGTTGTCGGTGCCATTGGCCATCTCTGCCGCATTTGCGGAGGTCACGCCGTATTCTTCGGCCGCGATCATCGCGTTCAAAGACCAGCGCACGATGTCGCCCCAGTTGTCATCGCCATGACGCACGAGCGGGCCGAGCGGCTCTTTGGAGATGATTTCCGGCAGAACGACATAGCCTTCCGGGTTCTCGAAGGACGCGCGCGAGGCGGCCAGAGCGGAGGCGTCGGTGGTGTAGACGTCACAGGCACCGGCGAGGAACTGCGTCTGAGCTTCAGTAAAGCTTTCGACCGGAACCGGCTCGTATTCCATGTTGTTCACACGGAAATAGTCCGCAAGGTTCAGCTCGGTCGTGGTGCCGGTTTCGATACAAACCGTTGCGCCGCCCAGTTCTTTCGCGGAGGACACGCCGAGGTCTTTCGGCACCATGAAACCCTGACCGTCATAGTAGTTCACGCCGACGAAGGTGTTCTTCAGATCGACGTCACGCGAGAAGGTCCAGGTGGTGTTGCGGGCCAGCATATCCACTTCGCCGGACGCCAGCGCGGTAAAGCGCACGGCGGAGGTCAGCGGCGTGTATTCCACGGCTTCGGAATCGCCCAGCACAGCAGCAGCCACAGCACGGCAGACATCCACGTCAAAGCCAACGAATTTGCCGTTTGCATCCGGAGCAGCAAAGCCCGGAGTGCCCGGGTTCACGCCGCATTTCAGAACGCCACGCTCTTTCACGGCAGCCAGCGTGGAGGAATCTTGGGCCATCGCCGTGCCGGCGGCCAGACCTGCCAGCGTCAGCGCGCCAAGAAAAACGGATTTTTTCATGTTTACCTCTTCCTGATAGTGCGCCGTTTGCGGCGCTTCTTCTCCGACCCTCCCTGTTGGGCCGGGGGCGATATCGAAATGAGCAATTGCCCTTTCAATGAGCTTAGTTTGGGAGGATTCATTCCAGAACGTCAAGGCCATGATCACGTTTCAGCATGGTTACGCGGCGTTTGATCAAATTGCTCGCAGGAATGCGCGGGAATTAAACGCCCAGCGACTGTAAGCGCCCTTTAATTGACCACGCGGTAAAACAAAGCCGCCTGAACAAAGCTTTGGCGCTTGATTTCAGCGGCCTCAGCGGCCTCTTCATCCTCGCCCCATTGCTCGATCTGGTAGTCCTCATCGACGCGCGAGAGCCGCCAGGCTTCCTCAGCGTCAAGATGTCCCTCCGTCACGGCAAAGCCCAGAATCAAAGAGCCCGAAAGGCTGACGAGGTCATGAAAAGCGGCCAGTTCAAAGGCCGTGAACCCGTGGGTCTTGTCGCGCAGAACCGCCAGAGCGGAGGCAGATTGCGGTGCATGCATGATGCCCGTCCGGCTCTCCAGCCGCGCCCCAAGCGCGCCTTCTGCCCAATCGAGCAGCGGGTTCCAGAGATCGGCTTGGCGGGCGACAAGTTCCTGCGGATGCGCGGCGCGGTAGCACAAAAGATCGCTGTCGCCATAATCCGCCAGCATATCCGCCACCTCAGCGTGCTGGATCGACACTTTGTCAATCGCCGCATTGGCACCGCGGGTCGCGGGCATGGTGTTCGGGTCGATCACACCGTCCTGCGCCTCCCATTCCGCCGCGACCAGATCGGCCAGCGCCCGGGTCGGCAGGATCAGCGGCACCTTCGCAGGCGTGCGCACCGGACGACCGTCGAGATGCACCTCAAAGCCCTCCTGTGCCTCTGCCACAACCGTGTCTTTCCAGAACCGTTTCGCTGCCCACTCTGCCACGTTTTAGCCTTTCCTAAACTCATCAAGCCAAATCTCATCCAGCGCGCCGTCGAGCTGGTCGAAATGATCCAGCACCGTGACCGCACCCGCGCTCAAAAGCGCCTCTTTGCCGTGATAGCCCCAGCGCACGCCAATGCCCCGCACCCGCGCGGCGCGTGCCATTTCCATGTCATAGGTCGTGTCGCCGATCACCACCGCCTCTTCCGCCGCGACACCGCAGTCCACCAGACAGGTCAGCACCATCGAGGGATGCGGTTTCGACGGGTGATCGTCCGCGCTTTGCGTCGACATGAACAGATCGGCGAAGTCCCATTCCTGCATCAGCGCATCCAAGCCCCGACGACTTTTTCCCGTGGCAATCGCCAAATAAAGATCGTCCCGCGCACCGAGGCGTCGAATGGCCTCTTCAGCGCCGGGATAAAGCGGCGATGCGGCGGCGCCCTGCGCCAAACGGTGCTGTTGAAAGGCGTCTTTATAGGCCTCAACCATCCGAGACAGCATGGCCTCATCTGCCTCAGGCGCCAGTTCGCGCATCGCAAGCGGCAGGGACAGGCCGACAATCGACAGGATCGCGTCACGTGTCGGCGTCACAAGGCCAACCGCCTCGAAGGCCGCCGCCATGGACAGGACGATATGTGCCTGACTGTCGACCAGCGTGCCGTCGACGTCAAAGATGGCAAGCTTCATCCACGAAGCTCCTCAAAGGGATCGTCGGCAGCCAAATCCTCGGTCCAGCCAAAGGTCTCCCAGCTGTGTTCCATATGCTCTGGTAGGGGCGCGGTCACGGTGATCACCTTGCGTGTCGCAGGGTGTTCAAAGGTCAGGCTGCGCGCGTGGAGATGCAATTTCTTCGAGATGATGCCGCCCAATTGCGCGCCCCAGCCATCGCCGAGGTTTTCCTGCCCGGAGCCACCATATTTCCCGTCGCCGATGATCGGATGGCCGATCTCCGCCATATGCGCACGAAGCTGGTGGGTGCGGCCGGTGATCGGCTCCATCGCGACCCAACTTGCCCGCGCACCAACCCGATAGAGCGTGGCGTAAAGCGTATGCGCGCGTTTCGCGCCTTCGGTCGCGTCGATGTCGCGCGGGTGGACGGCGATCATCTTTTCGCCCTCGCCCGATTTGCCACGACCACGCGCCTTCACCAGACCGTATTTGACCTCGCCCAGATAGGGTGTCGGCACGCCCGCGACCAAGGCCCAGTAGATTTTGCGCGTGTTCTTATGCCGGAAGGCTTCGGTCAGTTTCGACGCCATCGCGGGTGTGCGCGCCAGCGCCAAGACACCGGAGGTGTCCTTGTCGAGCCGGTGCACGAGGCGCGGCTTTTCCGGGAATTCGCCCTGGAGTGCGGCAGACAGACCATCGACATGGCGCGTCTGTTTCGAGCCGCCTTGTGTCGGCAGCCCCGCCGGTTTGTTGATCACGATGATATGCTCGTCCTGATAGATCACCGCATCGCGCATCATCCTGGCGTCCGCCGCCGAGATATTCGTGGTATCGCGTTTCGGTTTCGGCGCATTCTCATCCGGCAGTGGCGGCACACGGATTTCCATCCCAGGCCCCACCCGCGTGTTGGATTTCGCCCGCGCGCCATCGACGCGGATCTCGCCCTTGCGGCACATCTTTTCGATATTTCCCTGGGTCACCTGCGGAAACATTTTGCGGAACCAGCGGTCGAGGCGCTGCTCCGGTTGATCCTCTTCGATGGTGATCGTCTGAACCCGGCTCATGCGTAGAAACTCCGTGCGGAATAAAGGCCGAGGGCGATGCCGCCAAGGGCGAGGAAAAGCGTACCGATGACATAGGCGGCGGCGATCCCGTAGTCGCCGCGTTCGAAAATGGTCATCGTGTCGAGGGAAAAGGCCGAATAGGTGGTGAACCCGCCCAGCAGGCCGGTCATCAACAAGGGCGCGAAACGGTTGCCGTTTTCATGCGCCAGCACCACCACGAGCACGCCCATAAGAAAAGAGCCGAGGAAATTCACGAACATCGTGTTCCACGGAAAACTCTTGCCGAAAAGATGGGTCATCCCCACTCCCGACAAATAGCGCGCCGAGGCGCCGAGGGCGCCGCCCAGTGCGACTTGTATCAAAGGTGCCATTGCGTGTCTCCGTCTCAGACCCTGCCATGCGGGGCAAGGGGCGAAATGTCAAGTTTTGCCGGAGTTTTTGCGCTCGCCCCGCAGTTTTTCAAAGTAGGCAACGCGTTTTGACAGGTCGCGTTCAAAGCCGCGTTCCACCGGTTTGTAGAACTGGGTGCGCGGCAGCGTGTCGGGGAAATAGTTCTGCCCGGAAAACGCATCCTCCGCGTCATGATCATAAGAATACCCCGCACCATAGCCCTGTTCCGACATGAGTTTCGTCGGTGCGTTCAGGATATGTTTTGGAGGCGGTTCCGATCCGGTTTTGCGCGCCGCCTCGCGCGCAGCTTTGAAGGCCGTGTAGACCGCATTGGATTTGGGCGCGAGCGCCAGATAGACCACCGCCTGCGCCAGAGCCAATTCGCCTTCGGGCGAGCCAAGGCGTTCGTAGCTTTCCCAGGCATGAAGCGCGATGGTGTGGGCTTGCGGGTCGGCGAGCTGGATGTCTTCTATCGCCATTCGCAACAGACGCCGCGCGAGATAGCGCGGGTCTTCGCCCCCTTCCAGCATCCGGTTGAACCAATAGAGCGCGGCATCCGGGTCCGATCCCCGCACGGATTTATGCAGCGCCGAGATCAGGTTGTAATGCTCGTCACCGGACTTGTCGTATTTAGCGGCGCGGCGCATCAACCGTTTGCCAAGCTGCTCCGGGTCCAAAGGATCGACCACTTTCCACGCGGCGATCTGTTCGATCAGATTCAACAACGTGCGCCCGTCGCCGTCCGCCATTTCGAACAACGCGCGCCGCGCCGCCTCGGTCAGCGGAAGTGTCTTACCAAGCTCATGCTCCGCGCGCTGGGCCAGCTGATCCAAATCCTCCGGCGTGAGCCGCGTCAGCACCATGACCTGCGAGCGTGAGAGCACAGCGGCGTTCAACTCGAAAGATGGGTTTTCTGTTGTGGCCCCCACCAGCAGGATGGTGCCGTCTTCCATATGCGGCAGGAAACTGTCCTGCTGCGCCTTGTTGAAGCGATGAATCTCGTCGACGAACAAAAGCGTGCCCTGCCCGTTCCCGCGCCGCAGTTTCGCGGCCTCGAAAACTTTGCGCAGCTCGGGGACACCGGAGAAAATCGCGGAGATTTGCACGAAGTGCAGGTCGGTTTCATCGGCCAGAAGACGCGCGATGGTGGTTTTGCCCACACCGGGCGGCCCCCAGAAAATGATCGAGGACAGCGAGCCGGAGGCCAGCATCACGCCCAAGGGCGCGTCAGGGCCCAGCACCTGTTGCTGGCCGATCACCTCGGACAGGTGTTTCGGACGCAAACGGTCCGCCAAAGGACGGTGCGCGGAGCTCGGGTCCGGGGCGGGATCATCTTTTGAAAACAGGTCAGCCATGGCCGGAGATTACGCCGCCATTCAGACGGGCGAAAGAGGTTTCGGGGCCAAACAGGCAGCGTTTCGGCCCCGATTTCCCAAGCATCGTGTCAGTGCAGTTTGTTGATGAGATTGATCCGCATACAGGCGTTGCGCGCACCGCCGATGTCCATCACCGGACCGATCACGTCGATGTCGAGCCCAACACGACGACCCCAGCGATTTCCATTTTCAGGGATCAAGCAAATGACCGAGGTCGCGCCCAATTCGCGCGCCGAATTGGTCATTTCACCAATCAAGCTCATCTGGACCCGCATCCGTTGTTTCGCAGGCACGCGCGGTGACACGAAAATCCGGCTGGATTCCCATACATGCTGCGCCACGGGCGCCTCTTCGAACAAAAGATTGGTCGGGATACTATCCAAAAGTCCGCGCTGAGCATCGCGGATCATATAGGAATAAATGCCACATTTCGTGGTTGTAGGGGTCAAGCGGATACCGGCCAACACATCGCCAAACTCGTGAACCGCGATCCAACGGGATGCGGGAGTATCATACTGGTCATATTCCATGCCGTCTGCTTGGGGCAAATCCCACTTCGCGTGCTGAATGAACGTTTCGTGTCTTGCGCGAAGCATATTGGCGAAAAGATCGCCATGGTTGTGCAGATTGGCAAAAGAAAGCGTGGTCGTTTGCATGGTACGTCTCCGGTGTTGGTTGATTTCTTCAACGCAACGCAGGAGCGAGTACCGTCATAGCAGCTTGATCTCCTTGGCTTTTTGAATGGCCTCTGAGGTGGTCCGGGCCATGAGACGTTCTCGGGCAGAGACAAGTCGCGCTTTGAGCGCGCTTTCAGAAATCCCGAGCTTGGCCGCGGCTGCTGCATGACGATCACCGCCTGCGATGCACCGGAGGGCCTGAATTTGCGCCTGCGTCAAATCTGTTTGAGGTTCTGAAATTTCATGCAGGGTGCGCACGATCGTGGCGATTTTACTGATTTCCTGATCGGTAAACTCGCGGTCAGACCTTGCACATCCGACGATTGATCTCGATTGAACCGGTCCACAGGACACGGCAACACCAAAGTTCAGGCCGAATTCGGCGGCCTGCCTCCATATTTTGAATGGATCGGGGAGTTCTATTTCGCTCCACCTTTTTGCCCCTTCGCAAGACAATCCCCATGCGATCATCGGGTCCCTCAGCGCGTAAGCGTTCACTGCATAGTGTTCGAGCCACTTCGGATCGTAATTTGCCTCAGAAACGATTGGGGCAGCGAAACGAATGTGAAGCCCGGCGGAATACCCGGCGGGCGACATGGCTCTTAATTGAGCGAACTGGCGATTGAGTTCCGTTGTGTCAGACATTGAAATACATTCTCTTACGAAAGGTGCGACAACCTATAGGCGATCACTAATCTAAGATTTAAACCACAGAGTCACTTTTGGGAAGCCCAAATAGAACAACTGGTAAAAAGCGACAGAAAACAACGGCGATTTGCCCCGTTTTTACGCGTTTCTTCCGCCCCTTTCGCCTCGCCTTGTCACAACGAAAAAGCCCCGCTCTTCAGCGGGGCTTTCGCATTCGATCCGGTAGAGACTGAAAGATCAGTCTTCGGCAGCCAGAGCAGCGTCTTCGGCTTCAAGGCGCGCACGATCAGCGGCACCTTTGGCGGCCAGGTCGCGGTCCACGAGCTCGATGATCGCCATCGGAGCCATATCGCCGTAGCGGAAGCCGGCTTTCAGAACGCGGGTGTAACCGCCGGCGCGCTCGGCGTAACGCGGGCCGAGAATTTCGAAGAGTTTGGCGACGTCTTTGTCTTGTTTCAGCTGAGCAGCAGCCTGACGACGGGCGTGAAGATCTCCACGTTTGCCCAGCGTGATCAGCTTGTCCATGATGCGCTTAAGCTCTTTGGCTTTCGGCAGCGTGGTTTTGATTTGTTCGTGCTCGATGAGCGAGCCAGCCATGTTGGAGAACATCGCTTTGCGGTGTTCGTGGGTCCGGTTCAGGCGGCGGTAACCTTTAGCGTGACGCATTGTATTTCTCCTAATTCAGGTTTTTACTTTGTCTGGTCGGCGATGCGTGTCACCGACTCTCCTTGGGGCGAATGCCCGGATGCGTCCCCTTAGTGCCTAAAAACGCTCTTGTAAACCTTATTTGCAAGACGAATGGAGCAAAACATACCCCTCCTCTACCCTGTTTCCTGCATCGCACCAATGGGTTAACTATTCTCCGCCATCGTTCATATAGAGGATCTCATAGCCCGGTGATTATTCATTTCATTCACGTCGGAAAATGCGGAGGAGAGTCGGCACTTGACGCTTTGAAAGGCTCAGGAGCAAATGTCATCGCCTATCATGTTGGCGATGCGAATATACGCCTTCAACAATGTATTTTCGCCCCCCGCCCTCAAGATCAATTTGTCCTCCTCCTGCGTGATCCCGTGGATCGCTTTATCTCAGCGTTCGAGTGGGATTTGCATTCAAAAAGCCGCGACGGAACCGGTCGCGATCTTAAGAATCGGGTTTGGCAAAAGATTTACGACAGGTTTAAGACGGCAAACGATCTCGCTGAAGCTCTGTCTTCAAGCCAACATGCGCGGCGCGACGCAGCTCAATTTGCGATGACGCAAAGTCAGCTTCATATGGCTTTCGACCTCGGATGGTATGTGCCACCTCTCGCCGCATTGGCTTTGCCAGCGGGGCGCACGCATGTCCTTCGCACACATCGGCTCTCCGAAGATATGCTCGCTTTGTCAAAGACGCTTGGCCTCACAACTCGTGATGTCCCGCGTACCAAGAATGATTACAAACATAAGCTTCCGCAAGATCGCCTCACTCACGGCGGGCTATCAGATCTGGGTCGGCGTAACCTGATCGCCGCGAGACCGGAAACGACGCAAACTCTCGAGATCATCCATAATCGCCTCCCCCAAGACGATGCGCTCACATTCATGTAAAAAGGGGAGGAGCATGCACTCCCCCCCCTTTTTATTCTTTACGAGAAAGATCGATCAGAACTGGTCTTCGAATTTCTTCGCCAGGTCTTCGATGTTCTCAGGCGGCCACTCTTCGACATCCATGCCGAGGTGCAGGCCCATGCCGGACAGAACCTCTTTGATCTCGTTCAGAGACTTACGGCCGAAGTTCGGGGTGCGGAGCATCTCGGCTTCGGTTTTCTGGATGAGATCGCCGATGTAGACGATGTTGTCGTTCTTGAGGCAGTTCGCCGAACGGACAGACAGTTCCAGCTCGTCCACTTTCTTGAGAAGCAGCGGGTTGAACTCGAGACCATCGTCTTCTTCCTGACGACCAGCCGATTCCGGCTCGTCGAAGTTCACGAAGATGCCCAGCTGATCCTGAAGGATGCGCGCAGCGAAGGCCACGGCGTCTTCCGGGGTCACGGAACCGTCGGTTTCGATTTTCATCGTCAGTTTGTCATAGTCGAGCACCTGACCTTCACGGGTCGGCTGCACGTCGTAGGACACTTTCTTGACCGGCGAATAGATCGCGTCGACCGGGATCAGACCGATCGGCGCATCTTCCGGCTTGTTCTTGTCGGCGGAGACGTAGCCTTTGCCGGTGTTCACAGTGAGTTCCATAAACAGATCGGCGCCATCGTCGAGGTGGCAGATCACGTGGTCCTTGTTCAGAACCTCGATGCCGGCGGATTCAGAGATGTCACCAGCGGTGACAACCATCGGACCCTTGGCGGAGATGGAAAGACGCTTCGGCCCTTCGACTTCCATGCGCAGGGACACGCCTTTGAGGTTCAGAATGATGTCGGTGACGTCTTCACGCACACCGGCAACAGACGAGAATTCATGCAGAACGTTGTCGATCTGGACGGAGGTGATGGCCGCGCCCTGAAGCGACGACATCAACACGCGACGCAGCGCGTTGCCCAACGTCAGACCAAAGCCGCGCTCAAGCGGTTCGGCAACGAGGGTGGCCTGACGTGCGGGTTCATTGCCCGGCTTCACATCAAGCTGTTGCGGTTTGATGAGCTCGGCCCAATTTTTGTGGATCATGCTGGTGCCTCCATTCTTGTTCTAACGCCCATGTCCTAAAGCGAAAGAACGCCCGAGGGGTCTCTAAAACGCACAAAAGGACCGCGGGCACGAAGACCCGCGATCCGAAATCTATACAGTCGATTACACGCGGCGGCGCTTCGGCGGGCGGCAGCCGTTGTGGGCAATCGGGGTCACGTCGCGGATGGACGTGATGTTGAGGCCGAGTGCTGCAAGTGCGCGCAGAGCGGACTCACGGCCAGAGCCGGGGCCCTGAACTTCGACTTCGAGGGTTTTCACGCCGTGATCCTGAGCTTTTTTACCAGCATCTTCCGCAGCCATCTGAGCGGCGTAGGGCGTGGATTTCCGGGAGCCTTTGAAGCCCATGGTGCCAGCGGACGACCAGGAGATCGCATTGCCTTGCACGTCGGAGATCAGGATTTTGGTGTTGTTGAAGGTGGAGTTCACGTGAGCAACGCCTGCGGCGATGTTCTTGGAAGCCTTCTTCTTTGTCGTACGACGGGTATCGCGTGCCATTGGTCAGTTCTCCCCTTACTTCTTCTTGCCAGCGATGGCCTTTGCGGGGCCTTTGCGGGTGCGAGCGTTGGTGTGGGTACGTTGACCGCGAACCGGGAGGTTACGACGGTGACGCAGGCCGCGGTAGCAGCCGAGGTCCATGAGACGCTTGATGTTCATTTGAACTTCACGGCGCAGGTCGCCTTCCACGGTGTAGTTGGCGTCGATGTGCTCGCGGATGGCGAGAACTTCGGCGTCAGACAGCTCGTTGACGCGACGGGTGAGGTCGATGCCAACAGCTTCGCAGATAGCAACGGCAGAGGTGCTGCCAATGCCCGTGATGTAGGTGAGCGCGATCGGAACGCGCTTCGCAGTCGGGATGTTTACGCCGGCGATACGTGCCACGTTATTTTCCTTTCGTTGCGGTTCCGTAGTCCCGGAACCTTTTTTCACAACGGAAGCTCGCGGGACAAAACCAGCGAGCCACAGCTGAATTCAGGTGATGATTGAAACAGGCACTTCGGGATAAACCGCCCGCATTCGAATCTTTTACCCCAAAGGGGATGGGTTGCCATAGAGGCTATTCGCCGGAGGGTCAAGGCCTTCCGGCGAGAGAAACGGTCAGGCAAGCGCCTTTGCAATATCGGCAGAGACCTGATCCATGCTCTGAAGCCCGTCCACAGTCTTCAGATCGCCTTTGGCGTAGTAGTAGCCGATCAGCGGAGAGGTCTTTTTGTAATATTCCATCAGGCGGATTTTGACGCTGTCTTCGTTGTCGTCCGCACGCGCCTCTTTGCCGGCAGCAACAGCTTCGGCCGCGCGGTTGACGATGCGCTTCACCAGCGTGTTGTCATCCACTTCCAAAAGGATCACCGCCTCAAGCTGTGCCCCATTGCGGGACAGAAGCTCGTTCAGCGCGTCGGCCTGGCCCAGCGTGCGCGGGAAGCCGTCGAAGATGAACCCGGCGGCATTGCCGACCTTGATCTTCTCTTCGATCAAACCGATCACGATCTCGTCGGTGACGAGCTGACCGGCATCCATGATGGCCGCAACCTTTTTGCCCATCTCGGTGCCGGAGGTCTTTGCTTCACGCAGCATATCCCCGGTCGAAAGTTGCACCATGCCTCGCTCCTCCACGAGACGTTGCGCCTGAGTTCCCTTGCCCGCGCCCGGCGGTCCAAGCAGAATAATGTTCATCGTCTTGCTGTCCCTCTTTTGCTGCGCTTCCTCCCGCGCAGCTGAGATTTCTCGATCAGCCCCTCATACTGGTGCGCCAGCAGATGGGACTGGACTTGTTGAATCGTGTCCATCGTCACCGATACCACAATCAACACCGAAGTGCCGCCAAAATAGAAGGGGATGGCGAACTGGCTCCGAAGAATTTCCGGCAGCAGACAGACTGCAGCCAGATAGGCGGAGCCGATCACGAGGAGACGGGCCACGATGTAATCGAGGTGTTCCTCGGTTTTCTTCCCCGGACGGATGCCGGGAATGAAGCCGTTCTGGTTCTTCAGGTTCTTGGCCACGTCTTCCGATTTGAAGGCGACGTTGGCGGTGTAGAAATAGGCGAAGAAGACGATCATCGCCGTGAAGAACAGAAGGTAAAGCGGTTGCCCCGGGCCGAAGTAGGCAAGGATCGTGGACATCACCGGACCGACATCAGACTGACCGGAGAAGGTCGCGATGGTGGTCGGCAGAAGCAACAGGGACGAGGCAAAGATCGCCGGGATCACGCCCGCCGGGTTCACCTTGATCGGCAGGTGCGAGGACTGCGCGTCATAGATTTTCATGCCCTGCTGGCGGCGCGGGTATTGAATATGCACCTTGCGCAGCGCGCGTTCCATGAAGACCACAAAGGCAATCACGGCGACGACCATGGCAATCACGATCAGCGTCACGAAGGGAGAGATCGCGCCGGACCGACCAGAGGCAAAGAACTGAGCCAGAGCGCCCGGGATCTCGGCGACGATGCCGACGAAGATGATCAGGGAAATGCCGTTGCCGATGCCGCGGTTGGTGATCTGCTCACCGAGCCACATCAGGAACATCGTACCACCGACCAGCGTGATCACCACGCCCGCGCGGAAATACCAACCCGGATCGTGGGCCAGGTTCCCGGCCTCAAGAGAGGCGGCGAGACCGTAGGCCTGGAACAGCGCCAGGGCGACCGTGCCGAAACGGGTGTATTGGTTGATCTTCTTGCGACCCGCTTCGCCCTCTTTCTTGAGGTTCTCAAGCGACGGCACCATCGAGGTCAGAAGCTGCACGATAATGGAGGCGGAGATGTAGGGCATAATGCCGAGCGCAAAAATCCCCATCCGACCGAGCGCACCACCAGTGAACATCGACAGGATGCCCCCGATGCCCGACGCCGCCTGTTCCATAAAGTCACGAAGCGCGTTGCCGTCGATCCCCGGCACCGGGATAAAGGTGCCAAGACGGTACACGATCAAAAGACCGATGGTGAAAAAGATACGCTGGCGAAGCTCCTTGGCCTTCCCGAAGGTGCCCCAGTCGAGGTTCGCCGCCATTTGTTCTGCTGCGGATGCCATTAATGGTCTCTCTATTCACGACAGCGCCGCCCGACCGGCTTTCCGGGGGCGGCGCTTGGAAAACTCAAACCTGATGTAAGGGGCTAGGCCCCTCGTCACAAGTCTTATTCGGCTGCCGCGTCGGCCTTGACGGCCACGGTGAGCGAGCCGCCTGCTTTTTCGACAGCTTCAACGGCGGATTTGGAGGCGCCGGTGACGGTGATGGTCAGTTTGGATTTGACATCGCCTTTCGCCAGAACGCGGATACCGTCCAGTTTACGACGCACCAGACCGGACGCCACGAGGCTGTCTTCGGTCACGTTGGCGGCGTCGAGTTTGCCGGCTTCGATGAATTTCTCGATCAGGCCGAGGTTCACAACAGCGAATTTCGCGCGGTTCGGCTTGTTAAAGCCACGCTTCGGAAGACGCTGGTAGAGCGGCATCTGGCCGCCCTCGTAGCCTTTGATGGCCACGCCGGAACGGGATTTTTGACCTTTGATACCACGGCCACCCATTTTACCTTTGCCCGAACCCGGGCCACGGCCAACGCGCGTGCGTTTCTTGGTTGCGCCTTCGTTGTCGCGCAGTTCATGCAATTTCATGTCGCTTCTCCTTGCCGGATGTGCCCTCCAGCGACGGAGTGGGCAACCACGGCTTACATGTGTTGATTCTTATGGACCTAGGAGTCCACCGGGGGCGTATAGACGCTTGATGCTTTGCAATCAAGCGCCCTCATGGATTTAGTGACAGTGAACCTGCCCCGTCGATGTTTGCATATGGCAGCATTGGCCGGGAGGAGACGATTTGCGGCACCCGCCCCCATGTGCCATCTCGGTTTCCGCAAAGACGGGTGCGTGTGCGGCTGTTGAGGCCGCAACGGGCGCAGCCATCAAAAAGGGAAAAGCCATAAGACAAAGAATGCGGGACATGGACCGACCTCAAAAAGTTAACAAATGGTTAACCTTCATCGCATATTCCACATTTAAAGCAAGACCTTTGCCCATAGACCAAAACACCCCACAGTGTCCTGCGGGGTGCGTGTCTTGTCCAGAGGTCGACGCGCTTGCGCCGCGCCCGCGAGTCACTCTGCGGTGGCGCGCAGGTATTCTTTCCAGGTCGGAACAGGGCCAGAATGCCAATGGGCGCGCATCGCGCAAAGACCATTGAAGAACGGACGCAGAAGCGATTGGAAGGAGGCGGCGAGCATGGTCGGTTCCTTTGTCGTCGTTTAACTCAGCAAAGCTCAGATGCGCGCAGAGGTGCTGCGGGCGATGTCCAGGATGTCTGAACGCCCCAGACCGATGTCGGCGAGCTCGTGGTCGGACAGAGCATTCAGCTCGTTGTAGGTTTTCGAGAAAGCGCGCTGACGTGCAAAGCTCAGGCGGATGCCTGCGATGATGTCGCGAACGGTGTCGATCAAACCTGCGCCAGCGGCGATGCGGGCCGTGTCATTGAAATGTGCCATAGTGTGTTTCCTTTTGCCGGGACCGTATGTCCCGCGAATCTGTATGTTTGGTTCTCTTTAGGAGCACGGCTCATGTAGAGGGGGACGCCAAACTTGACATCCCCCAGTTTTTGCGACTCTGCTATGCACAAAATGCATGCAGTTTTTAAACTGCCCTTAATTTATGCAGCCCTCTGATCACTGATGCCGGCTAGGATGGGTTTCCATCCAATGCACACCCGGTTCCGACAGGTCGAAAGCGGATAGATCGAAGGCGGGGATGCTGGTCATGAAGTTTTCGAACCAGTCATGGAAAGCTTTGACGAGAATATTCATTTCACGCTCCTCTCAGGTGATCCGGCTGCGCGCCGGGGATGAGGAAACTCTGCGCCCGAAATCTTAACAGCCACCAAACCGAATGGGGCCGAAAAAGGGCCTATCGTTAGACTTTGTCTGACCTCGTTTTTAGTACATGGCTCCTTGTACAGATTGCGCGATCTCAGTCATGCGATCCATGCCGTAAGGCCCGACCAGCGTGGAATGCCACGTGCCGCCCTGCCAATGCAGCATCGTCAGCCCCTTGACTGTCAGATCGGGAATGCGCACTTCGGAACCGAGACGATTGCTCAGCCACCCCTTGAGATGATAGCGCTCGCCGGTCATATCGCCGGGATTTTTGTCCTTGACCCAAAGATAGAGCGGCTGGCCCTTATAGGCGGCCTGTTCGGTGCCATCTTTGCGCGAAATCAGCGAATACCCGTTCGGCAGGGCCGTCCCCGGCTTCGCCTATGACCGGCGGCCAGAGGCCTGCACATGCGTCATTGCAGTTGGAGACACCCTTTTCATCCTTATCGAAGGTATAGAGCGTCATATGGGTGTCGGCGGCCATGAGGTAGGTGTCTTCGCCGAGTTCACCGGTCACCACAGGAGCATCGGCGGCAAAGGTGGAGGTGGCAAAGGCGGCCAGAACGGCAGCGTATGGCAGGGTCTTGAGCATGTCTGATCTCCCAAAAACAGCGTCTGCTCGGGTGCAGACATGAGAGATACAATGCGGGGGGGGGGGGTATTCCCTGCCATTGCAATTCTACAAAAAGAAAACGCCCCGCCAATCTGGCAGGGCGTTTCAAATTCTTGGTGCCGGGGCTCAGCCCGTTCGTATCTCAAAGCCTCCACTGGAGGTTTTGCCGGGGCTTACGCCCCGAACCGATACTCACCCACGCTCTTCGACGATTTCGACGAGGTGCGGGATGGATGCGACCATGCCACGGATGGAAGGGGTATCTTCCAGCTCGCGGGTTTTGTGCATCTTGTTCAGGCCGAGACCGACGAGGGTCTGGCGCTGTTTGGCGGGACGACGGATCGGGGAGCCGATCTGTTTCACAACGATGGTTTTAGCCATGTCTCAGGTCTCCTTACGCGTCTGCTTCAGCGGCTTCAGCAACCGGAGCATCGTCCTTGCGGAGGATGTCGGCGACTTTCTTGCCACGGCGCTGAGCCACGGAACGCGGGGAAGCCTCTTTCTTGAGACCGTCCAGCGTGGCGCGGATCATGTTGTACGGGTTCTGGGAGCCAATGGATTTGGCAACCACGTCCTGAACGCCGAGCATTTCGAACACGGCACGCATCGGACCACCGGCGATGATACCGGTACCTTGCGGTGCGGTACGCATGACGACTTTACCAGCGCCGTGACGACCTTCGACGTCGTGGTGCAGGGTGCGGCCCTCTTTCAGAGCGACGCGGATCATCTGACGCTTGGCTTGCTCGGTGGCTTTGCGGATGGCCTCAGGGACCTCTTTCGCTTTGCCTTTACCGAAGCCGACGCGGCCTTTTTGGTCACCCACAACCACGAGAGCAGCAAAGCCGAAACGCTTACCACCTTTCACGGTTTTGGACACACGGTTGATCGCGACGAGACGATCGGCGAATTCCGGGGTTTCTTCGCGGTCGCGACGATCCCGGCGGTTTTCACGTTCTGCCATAGAACTTTCCTTACAAAGGTAGCGCGTTTCCCATGAAACAGGGGCGCTGTTGAACTCGATCCTGGTGGTTGCCTGTGAACACAGGACCCCGGATCATCGGGAAGGGGAGCTTTCGCCCCCCTCCCTCAAGTCTTAGAACTTCAGACCACCTTCACGGGCAGCGTCGGCCAGGGCCTTCACTTTGCCGTGGAAGAGGAAGCCACCACGGTCGAAGTAACACTCTTCGACGCCGGCTTTCTTCGCGCGCTCTGCGATCGCAGCGCCAACTTTGGCGGCTGCTTCGACGTTGTTCTTGCCGATCACACCGAAATCTTTTTCGAGCGTGGATGCGGAAGCCAGGGTTTTGCCCTGAACGTCGTCGATCAGCTGAGCGCTGATGTTCTTGTTCGAACGATGGATCGACAGGCGAAGCTTGCCGACATTGTTCTTGCGAAGCTTGTTCCGAACGCGCAAGCGGCGTTTCAGAAACAGGGTACGTTTGCTGTTTGCCATGATGAGCGTCCTTACTTCTTCTTCCCTTCCTTGCGGAAGATATACTCGTCTTTGTATTTGATGCCTTTGCCTTTGTAGGGCTCGGGCTTGCGCCATTCGCGGATGTTTGCCGCGACTTGACCGACGAGTTGCGGGTCGGAACCCTCGATGGTGATCTCGGTCGGTTTCGCGGACGTCACAGTGACGCCGGCGGGAACCTCAAAGTTCACCTCGTGGGAGTAACCCAGGTTGAGTTTAAGCACGTTGCCCTGCATCTGAGCACGATAACCAACACCGTTGATTTCGAGCTCTTTCTTGAAGCCGTCGGACACACCGGTCACCATATTGGCGACCATGGTGCGGGACATGCCCCACTGCTGGCGAGCGCGCTTGGATTTACCACGCGGGGTGACGGTGACGGCGTTGTCTTCGACAGCGAGAGTCACATCGTCCGTGGCGGTGAAGGAGTGAGTGCCTTTCGGGCCCTTCACTTCGATGGTCTGACCAGACACAGAGGCGGAAACGCCGCTGGGCAGGTCGACCGGCCGTTTACCAATACGAGACATCGATAGACCTCCTTAGAAGACGGTGCAAAGCACTTCGCCGCCAACATTGTTGGCACGAGCGTTTGCGTCCGACATCACACCCTTCGGGGTGGAGACAATCGACACACCGAGGCCCTGACGGACCGACGGGATGTCTTTGACACCGAGGTACACGCGACGGCCGGGTTTGGAGACCCGTTGCAGTTCGCGGATAACCGGGGTGCCTTCGAAGTATTTCAGGCTGATTTCAAGGGTCGGGTGACCGTTGACGTCGGTGCCTTTGTCGTAACCACGGATGTAGCCCTCGTCGAGCAGCACATCCAGAACCCAGGCCCGCAGCTTGGAAGCCGGGGTGGAGACGGTGGATTTGCCACGCATTTGAGAGTTACGGATACGGGTGAGCATATCGCCGATAGGATCGTTCATATCTCTGCCCTCCTTACCAGCTGGATTTCACGAGGCCGGGGATCTGGCCGAAAGAGCCAAGTTCCCGCAGCATGATCCGGGACACCTTCAGCTTACGGTAGTAAGCGTGCGGACGGCCGGTCAGCTGGCAACGGTTGTGAAGACGGGTCGCCGAGCTGTTGCGCGGCAGTTCTGCAAGCTTCAGGGACGCGCGGAAACGCTCTTCCATCGGCTTATCTTGGTCGTAGATAACCTCTTTGAGCGACGCGCGCTTGGCGGCATATTTTGCCACCAGCTTCTCGCGCTTGCGCTCACGGGCGATCATGGATTTCTTTGCCATGT
>NZ_JBLWTA010000016.1:0-63182 GCF_048270365.1 Celeribacter sp. | reverse complement strand
TGAGGCCGAGATTGCCGCCGCGCGCAGCCGCACTATCCCGACCGTGATCGTGATCGACACGATTGCCCGCGACTTCCCCGGCACCGGCCTTGAGACCACTGCGGGCGAGCATGGCTATTTCTGGGACGTCGCCGTCCCCGAAGTCTCCGAGCGCCAAAAACAACGCGACCGCTACGTGGAATACCTCACCCAAATCTCCAAGCAATCCCTCGCAAACTAAGGAGCGCGCTATGGCAGACCTTCTCAAACGTCCCTTCGGCACCCACGGCAAGGTGCATCAGATCACGCCCGAAAGCGCGGGCTGGCGCTATGTCGGCTTTGATCTGATCCGCCTGCGTGCGGGGGAGAGCTGGGCCGAGGCCACCGGCGAGAACGAGGTCATCCTCGTGATGATTGAGGGCAAGGCGAAAATTACCGCCGCCGGAAAAGACTGGGGCGAATTGGGCGAGCGGATGAACGTCTTCGAGAAGACGCCGCCGCATTGCCTCTATGTCCCCAACGACAGCGAATGGTCGCTGGAGACAACGACTGACGCGACGATCGCGGTCTGTAAGGCGCCGGGCAAGTTGGGTCACGAGGCGCGTAAAATCGGCCCGGACGGGATCACGCTCACCCAGCGCGGCGAAGGCGCAAATACGCGCTATATCAACAATATCGCCATGGAGAACGAAGATTACTGTGACAGTTTGCTGGTCACGGAGGTCTTCACCCCCGCAGGCCATTGGTCGTCTTTTCCGAGCCACCGCCACGACGAGGATGATTTCCCGCGCGTGACCTATCTCGAAGAGACCTACTATCATCGCCTCAATCCGGCGGACGGGTTCGGCATTCAGCGGGTCTATACAGATGATCTGCAACTCAATGAGACCATGGCCGTGCACGACGGTGACGTGGTCTGCGTGCCGCGCGGCCACCACCCCTGCGGCGCGCCCTATGGGTTCGAGATGTACTATCTCAACGTCATGGCGGGCCCCCTGCGCAAATGGCGCTTCGTGCCCGCGCCCAATGTTGAGCACTTGATGTGAAGCGGCATCGACATACCGTCTGAGTAACGAACAAAGGAGAGGCGCATGAAAATCGGAATCGTAGGCTACGGCACAGGAGGGCGGCACTTTCATGCGCCTTTCATTATGGCCGCCGAAGGGGTGGAACTGGCGGGCATCGTCGCCCGCTCGCCCGCAACCATCGCGCGGATCGAGGCGGATTATCCGGGGATGCCGATCTTTGGTTCACTGACCGAGATGCTCGCATCAGATATTCAGGCCGTGACCATCACCACCCCGCCCGAGACCCGCCGAGCCTTGGTGTTGGAAGCCATCGCGGCGGGGGTTCATGTGGTGGCCGACAAACCCTTTGCCCCCTCTGCCGAGGTCGCGCGTGAATTGGACGCGGCAGCACAGGCCAAGGGCGTGACGCTTTCGGTCTTTCACAACCGCCGCTGCGACACGGATGTGCGCACGCTCAAGGCGGTGCTGGATAGTGGCGAATTGGGCGATATCTGGCGCGTGCATTCGCGCATGGATATGGATGACCCGGCAACGCTGGAAATGGGTCCGACGGGTGGGCTGCTGCGCGATATGGGGAGCCATGTGATCGACCAGATGGTCTGGCTGTTTGGTCATGTTGCTTCTGTCTCCGCGCATCTCGATATGATCGACAGCGAACAGGGGCCAACGGATGCGGGCTTTGTCGTGTCTATGCGGCATACCAACGGTGTCTTTTCCCAAGTCTCTTCTAGCAAGCTCAACAAGTTCGCTGAGAACACCTACCGCGTTTACGGCGAGAACGGCTGTTACCTGTCCTATGTGACTGACGTGCAGGCGCAGGCAATCTTTGCGGATAAGCGCCCTCTCGACGATATGGAGGGCTGGGGCTACGAGGTGGAGGCCAATTGGCCCGAGTTGCGCACCGACGCGGGCATCCGCAAAGTGCCCTCCGAGCAGGGCCGCTATCACGATTACTACGAGGCCTTCGCCAAGGCGTGCAAAAATGGCACCCCGCCGCCCGTGCCGCCCAGCGAGGCGATCGAAGTGCTGCGTGTGCTTGATGCCGCACGGATCAGTGCCACCGAGCACCGCGAAGTCTCCCTCATCGATTAACTCCATTCAGGAAGCCCCAAGATGTTCAAACGTGCGCTGAACCAAAAGACCTGCCGTGACTTGCCCTTCGAGGCCTTTCTCGATCTTGCAGAAGAGGTCGGATGTGTGGGTGTCGAGTTGCGCAACGATCTGGGCCGTCCGTTTTTTGACTGGATCGCTGCGAATGAGGCGGCCAAGATGGCGCGCTCGCGCGGGCTGACTTTGCTTGGGCTGTCAGAAGTCTACGGGTTCAACGTCTGGGATGACGAGCGTGCGGCGCAAATTCAGACGCTGATTGACGCTGCCCATGCGTCTGGCGCACAGACCATTAGCCTGATCCCGACCGTAGATGACCGCAAAACCATGCCGCTGCGCGATGTGATGCGGGAAATCTTGCCGATGCTGGAGGGCACAAATGTGCTGCCGCTGATCGAGCCTATTGGGTTCGAGAGCAGTTCGCTTCGGACCAAGGCTCCGCTCGTTGAGGCCATCGAAGCGGTCGGCGGTACGTCCAGGTTCAAGTTGGTGCACGACACGTTCCAGCACGTCATCGCGGGCGAGACTGAGATCTTTCCCGAGCATACCGCGATGGTGCATATCTCTGGCATTTCCGATCCCAAAGTCGCGCTTGATGCCGAGCAGGATGCTCACCGTACCCTCGTGGACGGGGATGACCGTTGCGGCAATGTCGCACAAATTGCTGCGTTTCTGGAGGGCGGCTATGACGGCGCATTCTCCTTCGAGTGCACTGAGCCTAAACTGATTGCCGCGCCGAACCTCACGGACATCAAAACGTCGTTTGCATTTATAGACGTGCACCTTCAGTGACCGCCTCTGGCTCGAAAAGTCCGGGCCAGAAATGCCTGACGTTTGGCCGAAAGGGCAGTCACGCAGCTTCAATTTGACCGGTGATATCAACGGCGAGGTCCGCATGATCGAACGTGCCTTCGGTCTGGATCCCTGTGCGCTTACGGAGGCAATGTCTATGCTCGAACTCCGCCTCGCAGATTGAAGACTACCGGGAAATCGGGGCTTTTGCGCACTCAGGAATAATTTGCAAAAGAGCCGCCGTGGATGCCTTTGTCGAGGCGTTCACGGTCATGTAATGGAACTGTTCTTGAGACGTCGTTCCGTTCCGGTCAGGTTCCGGTGACGGTCGGGATGCGTGGAGACTCCTTGTCGTCCTGCACCCGTGCCGCGAGCGCCACGACGATGGACTGAGCAAGACACATGGGGGCCGCCAGCGAACGCGAGAACGTGTAATCGTGTTCGGGCACAGCGAAAAGCACGTCCGCACTCTTGGCCAAGGGAGACAAGCTGCTGTCAGAAATGGCGATGATCGGTACATTTTTGCGCGCGATCTCTTCAGTGATGCTGACAACCTCATTGGCATAGAACCGGAAGGACACCGCAAACAACGCGTCGTTCTCATCGATCGTGCGGGCCATATGGGTTGCAAGACCGCCGCCAGCATCCAGAAGCACGCATTTTTTGCCAAGCATGGTCAGCACATAGCGCAGCAATTCGACAACAGAAGAGGCACGCAGCTGACCCAAAAGATACACAGTGTCGGCTTTGAACAAAATGTCTGTCGCGCGTACCAGGTCTTCTTGGCTTATGTCTTCCAAAAGGCCTTGAAGCGAGGCGATATCACGCACGATCAGGTCTTGCAGGAACCCATATTCTGACCGGTCCTGACGGGTATTGAGTTCGCTGCCAAGCGCCTGCACCCGCGCCTCAAACCCCGGTGCAGCCGTGGCAAGGCGTTTTTGAAACAGGGTTTGCAAGTCCTTGAAGCCACGATACCCGAGCGCCTGGGCAAAGCGCACGAAACTCGACGCATGAATGCCACAGCGTTCTGCGATCGCGTTCACCGAATGAACGGCGACGTCATTCGGGTTTTGAGTCAGATAGACCGATATTTTCTGATAGGTTTTGCTCATCTGATCGTGGCGATCATGTATCAAACGGATCAGTTCTTCATAGTCCTTGGGGACATTGTCGGGCGGTGGAAAACTTGCCATTGATTGCTCCTTGTCCCTTTATGCAACAGAAATTGCACTTCGAAAAGTAAATAGATACTGATGCGGCACAGTGACCGCATATCAAATTATGCAAAAAACATAATGCATGTGCCAAACGCCTGAAAACAGGCGTTTGACATGGGTTTTACGGCTAAACTTTGCGCCAGGACCGCTCAGATGAAGAGGCCTGAATGGTTTCGACAAGACCCTGAATATGCGCACCTTTGCGGAAGTTGAACGGCTCATCGCCCTGTCCGGCCAAAGCGCTGACATAGCCTGCCACCTCGATCGCCTTCAAATCGTTGAACCCGAGCTGATGCCCCGGAGCCACGCAGAACCGTCCATAAGGCGTATGATCCGGCCCGGCTTCGATGCGGCGGAAACCTTGAAGGCCCTTCGCATCCGCAGTCGAGTAGAAGTGCAAGACGTTGAAATGCTCCTGAGAAAACGCAAGCGCGCCTTTCGAGCCAAAGACCTCAAAATCATGCTGCATCTTGCGCCCGGTGGCGATCCAGTTGCCTTCGATGGAGCCGGAAGCGCCGTTTTCGAACCGGACAAAGGCGCGACCAATGTCATCCACTTCGATTTTGCGCGTGCCACCCTTGCCGTCGGGGCGCTCATGGATTGAGGTCACGCAATCCCCCATGACCTCGGCAATCGGGCCAAGCAGATGCTCCGCCGTGGCCAACGCATGCGAACCGATGTCCGCCAGGGCGCCTCCCCCTGCCGGATCGTGCCGGAAGGTGTAGGGCGACGTCGCATCCGCCATATAGTCTTCGCAATGAATGCCACGATACCCCCGGATTTCACCAAGCTCCCCTGAGGCGATCATCTCGCGCGCGAATGCCAGCATCGGGTTGCAAAGGTAATTGAACCCCACTTGGGTCTTCACACCGGCTTTCTCGGCCGCATCGGCCATTTCAATCGCATCGGATGCCAAGGGCGCCAATGGCTTTTCACAATAGACATGTTTTCCGGCCGCGATGGCTGCAAGGGCCATTTCCTTATGCAAGGCATTGGGTGCCGTGATGTCGATCACGTCGATCTCAGGATTGTCGACGAGCGCGCGCCAATTATCCGTTGCCGAGTGAAAGCCAAACGCATTGGCGGCGGCCGTGGCGGCCTCCATGGTGATATCCGCCAAAGTGTGCAGTTCGATGTCATAAGGCAGGTCAAAGACTTTCGGCGCCGAGGCAAAGCCGAAAACATGGGCTTTGCCCATAAATCCGGACCCGATGAGACCGATGCGTAGTTTGGGTTTAGACGGCATGAAGCACCTCTGGATTGACGATTAGGGCCGGATCTATGTCTCCGCTCAGAAAATCCAGCGCGTTTTGGAGAGAAGCGAGCGCCATGCGCTCACCGCATTCGTTGGTCAGCCCCGCAATATGTGGCGACAGGAGTGCGGTGTCACACGCACGAAAAACTGTACCGTCCTTCGGTGGTTCGACGTCAAACACATCGAGGCCTGCGGCGGCAACATGACCGGAACAAAGCGCCTTGTGCAGAGCCGCCTCACAGACGACGCCTCCGCGTGCGGTATTGGCGATCACAACACCGGGTTTCATCATCGAAAACTCCGCATCTCCAAGAAGCGGCCTGTCGCTTTTGGGGATGTGCACAGAGATGAAATCGGCCTCAGCCAGACCATCTTCGAGCCGCTCTACCGGACGCACGGGGCCATCCGGCCAGCCGGAGCTCAACAGATATGGATCATAGGCGCAGACCTTCATATCAAAAGCCAATGCCATCTTGGCAAGGCGACGCCCGATCCGTCCATAGCCCATGATCAACAGGGTTTTCCCACTGATCTCACGCTGTTCCAGCCGATTACGCCAACCCCATTGCGAGGGATCGCGCACGGCCTGGTCTGCCCGCAGCACTTGTTTTGCGCCACACAGGATCTGCGTCATCGCATGTTCTGCCACGGAAACCGAATTGACATCCCCCACGATGGTAAGAGCGATACCGCGTGCATTGAGCGCATTGAGATCGACGCTGTCATATCCCACCCCATGGCGCGACACGACACGCAAGTTCTCGGCTTGTGCGATGGTTGCCGCAGACAGCGGCTGGGTGCGGATCACCAAGGCGTCCGCCCTGGCAATCAGGGGCGCATAGGACGCCTCGGAGACCTCTTCGACATACTCAACCCTGACGCCTTTCTCACCAAGTGTCTCAAGCATCGCCTCCCCCGAGGGGTGAAGTTTTCCAGCAACAAGAAGATGTAGCATCAGTAGGCTCCCCCGGTGTCTCCAGACGGTGCGGACTGCGTGCCGGTCAGAGTGCGCCACCGGCCAACCGAGGCAGACGCCGCCGAGGCAAGCAGGCGACTGTCGCCCGATACGGTCGTCAGGTTGAACCCCCACTCGATGGCACGCGCCGCATAATCCGGCGTCCCGCAATGCAGACAGGCCATAATCCCGTTTTTGGCGCAGGCCTGCTGTACCGATTGAATCAACGCAATCAGCTCCGGTTCCTCGCGATCAAATCCCGGCGCATAGCGCCCCTGTTGTGTGCCAAGCGTCAAATCCGCAGGTCCGACATAGATACCATCCAGGCCGGGTGTCGCAGCGATGGCATCGAGATTGTCGATACCTTCCTGGGTTTCGATCATGGCAAAGGCCAAAACTTCATCATCGGCCTTGGTGCCATATCCGCCATAGGCAATCGCCGCACGCGTCGGCCCAAAGCTGCGGTGCCCATGAGGCGGATAGCGCAAAAAGCTCACGAACTCGGCGGCCTCATCGGCGGAATTGACCATGGGACAAATGATCCCCTGAGCGCCTGCATCCAATGCCTTCATCACGATCCCTGGTTCGCGCCATGGCACCCGCGCCATGGGCGTCACACCAGAGGCGCGCAACGCCTGGAACATCGGCAGGACGGAACTGTAGTCCAGCGCGCCGTGCTGAATGTCGATGGTCACGCTGTCATAACCCTGTTCGGCCATGATTTCGGCGGTAAAGGCATTGCCAATCGACAGCCAGCCATTGAGGATCGGGCGACCGGAGGCAACCAGTTTCTTAATCTTGTTCTCAAACATACTGACCCCTCTCAAAACACGATCTGAGCAAGTTTGGTGTCAAGGTAATCCTCGATCCCTTCGGAGCCGCCTTCGCGACCCATGCCCGAATGGTTGGTGCCGCCGAACGGAGCCTCAGAGGCCGCAAGCGCAAAACTGTTGACGCCGACCATCCCAGCTTTGAGCGTAGCCGTCACACGACGTGCGCGTTCAGGATCTTTGGTGAAGGCATAGGCCGATAGACCCATGTCGGACGCGTTCGCGCGGGCCAAGGCTTCCTGCTCATCAGCAAAGCGCGTGATCGCGGCGATCGGTCCGAAATTTTCTTCGGCAAAAACCGGCATGTCGTCGGTGATGTCAGTCAGGATCGTGGGCTCGTAGAAGTAACCTGTATTGGGGGCGGCGGCGCGCTTGCCGCCGGTTGCAAGTTTGGCCCCTGCCGCGATAGCGCCGTTGACGATGCTCTCAATCTCTTCGAGGCGACGCTGATTGATGAGCGGTCCCATGCCCGTATCCGGGTGCAAACCATCGCCCAGTTTGATCTTTTGGGTGCGCTCAACCATGCCCTCAACGAACGCCTCATGCAGACTCTCATGCACAAAGAAACGATCCGGCGTCACACAAACCTGCCCGCAATTGGCAAATTTCGTCGGCACGATCACATCGAGTGCGGCCTCAAGATCGGCGTCCTCAAAGATCAGGCAGGGTGCATTCCCTCCCAGCTCCATAGACACTTTTTTCACCGTCTCCGCGGCATCTCGGATCATCTGTTGACCCACGCGGGTGGAGCCCGTTAGGGAAACTTTGCGCACGTTCTTGTCCGCCATAATTGGCCCATAAGTGTCATCCGTCGAGCCAACCACAAGGTTCACAGCCCCATCGGGCAAGCCACACTCCTTGAGACAATCAACCATGATCATCGCAACGCCCGGGGTCTGCGACGAGGGACGCAGCACCACCGGGCAGCCGGCAGCCAAGGCAGGGGCCAGTTTGCGGGCCGGAAGGGCGGCGGGGAAGTTCCATGCGGTGAAGGCCCCTACGACACCCACGGCCTCGCGAGTGATCTCAAAGCGCCCGCCGGGCACGCGCGATTGCACGATCCGCCCATAAATGCGTCGCGCTTCTTCGGCGTACCACCGGAACTGATCACAGGCGAGCACCCATTCCCGCCCTGCCTGGGCAATCGGTTTGCCGGTCTCTGTCGCGATCATCGTGGAGGCTTCCTCCGCACGGGCAATCATAGCATCTGCTGCTTTGTGAAGCGCGTCGGCACGGGCGAACCCGCCCATTTCTGCGAGTGTCGGCAAAGCGGAATATGCAGCCTTTAGCGCCGCGCGGGTCGTCTCGGATGAAGCGAGACTCACCTCCCCCAGCGATGTTTCCGTGACCGGTGAAATGACCGCACCGGTTTTAGAACCTTTAACCCAGGCCCCATTGATGAACTGTCCGAATTTTTCATACATGGCTTAAACAATGTCCTTTGGAGTGATGGTGCGCTGTTCGCGCACGGAACGCAGCGCGGCTTCGGCAAGAACAAGCGCCTCGCGACCGTCTTTATATCCGACCTCCGGTTCCGATCCGCTCTCGACAGTCTGCACAAAGGCGTCGATCTCGGCGGCGAATGCGTCTTCGTAGCGTTCAATGAAGAAATCCATCAAAGGCTCACCGGCATCGGTCCGCTCCGCCGAATAATGCCGCAGATTGTGGTTCGGGTGGTTGTCGGAAATCAGCATGCCGTTGGAGCCGAACGCCTCAACGCGTTGGTCGTAGCCATAAACCGCCCGCCGCGAATTGCTGATGGTGCATTGTTTTCCCGAGGCCGTGCGCATTGTGATCGACACCGTGTCATAATCTTCGCACCGCGCCATCAACTCCGGTTTGACCAGCCGCGATCCCGATGCCGCGACCTCTGTGATCTCTTCGCCCAAGATGAACCGCGCCAGATCGAAATCATGGATCGTCATGTCGCGAAAAATGCCACCAGAGACTTCGATATATGCGTCCGGTGCCATGTCGGGATCACGCGAGGTGATCACCAGCTGATGCAAATCACCGATTTCGCCCGCTTGGACCGCCTGTTGCAAGGCCCTGTGCCCGCGATCAAACCGCCGCACGAACCCCAGCATAATCGGCACCTTCGACCCCGCAATTTTCGCTGCACAAGAATCAACACGCTGTAGGGAAAGGTCGATTGGCTTCTCGCAGAGAACCGGTTTTCCCGCTGCGACAGCTTGCTCGATAAAATCAACATGCGTGGCCGTGGCCGAAGCAATCAAAACTCCATCCACCTGATCGGAAGAAAAAACATCTTCCGGATCTGAAAAATTTGTAACCCCCAGATCATTCGATGTTTTTTCTGCTGACGGCGTGTGAATATCGTAAACTCCCGCCAGGTTTGTGCGCGGATGCCTGGCAATATTTTCAGCATGCATTCGGCCTATGCGACCAACGCCTAACACAGCAATCCTCATGATTTTCCTCCTCCAAACTTTCGAAACAATATTCATTGCAAAAGTGTTGCATTGTCAATGATCATTTCATAACGTGCAAAAAACATCTTCGCAGGAGGAGGCGAAAATGACATCCAAGACGGTGCGTCTTACCATGGCGCAGGCACTCGTGAAGTATCTGTGCAACCAGTTTACGGAGATTGACGGAGAACGCGTTCCGCTGTTCGCCGGATTGTTTGGCATCTTTGGCCATGGCAACGTCACTTGCCTGTCCGAAGCGCTCGAACAGGTGCAGGATCAACTGCCGACATGGCGGGGGCAAAACGAACAATCCATGGCACTGGCCGCCACCGGATTTGCCAAGGCCAAACGCCGCCGCCAGATCATGATCGCGGCGACGTCGATCGGTCCGGGTGCGTCGAACATGGTCACGGCAGCGGGCACGGCCATGGCCAACCGCCTGCCGCTTTTGTTGCTGGCGGGGGATACCTTCGCCAACCGCCTTCCCGACCCTGTTTTGCAGCAGGTCGAACATTTCAACAATCCGACGATTACGGTCAATGACACGTTCAAGCCTGTGGTGCGCTACTGGGATCGGATCACGCTTCCCGAACAGATCATCACCTCCCTGCCCCAGGCCATCGCGACCATGCTTGACCCGGCCGATTGTGGGCCTGCCTTTATCGGACTGGCACAAGACACACAGGAAAAGGCATTTGACTATCCTGAAGTGTTCTTTGAGCCAAAGGTCTGGAAGATTCCGCGCCCACGGCCGGATCGCGATGCGGTGGCAGAGGCCGCGAGCATTCTAAAAACAGCGAAAAAGCCGCTGATCATCGCGGGCGGGGGCGTGCGATATAGCGCCGCCGAAAGCGAGGTCGCGACTTTCGCTGAAAAACACGGCATCCCCGTGGTCGAAACCATTGCAGGCAAAGGCGGGCTGACCCATAATCACCCGGTGCACGCCGGTCCCATTGGCATTGTCGGCTCGACCTCTGCGAATGCCTTGGCGGCGGAGGCCGATGTGGTTCTGGCCATCGGCACGCGGCTTCAGGATTTTACCACCGGTTCGTGGACGGCCTTCTCAAAAGAAGCACAATTCGTGTCGATCAATGCCGCACGGTTCGATGCGATCAAACATCGCGCTTTTTCCGTCGTGGGGGATGCGCGCGAAACAGTAAAAGAGCTTGGCGCGGCACTTGGGGATTGGGCGGCGCCATCCGATTTGATGCCTCGTGCCAAAGAGCTGTTCGCGGATTGGAACGCCATTCTCGACAGCCATCAGGACCGCAGCAAAGATGCCGCCGTGCCTTCCTATGCACAGGTGATCGGCGTGATGAACAAGGTGGCCGAACCCAATGACACGCTGATCGGTGCGGCGGGTGGCACTCCGGGCGAGATCACAAAGAACTGGCGCGTCAAGGACCCGAACACCTTCGATTGCGAATTCGGGTTTTCCTGCATGGGCTATGAAATCGCCGCCGGATGGGGATGTGCCATGGCGCAGGAAGGGCCCGGCACGCCTGGCGGTACGCCCTTTGTGCTGTTGGGCGATGGCACCTATATGATGATGAACTCCGATATCTATTCGGCCGTTCTCACCGGGCATAAGATGATCGTCGTCGTGGCTGACAATGGTGGCTACGCGGTGATCAACCGGCTGCAACAGTTCAAAGGCGTTCCCGGTTTCAACAACCTGCTCACGGATTGCCGCATCCAGAACCGCAACGACCCGCTGCATGTCGATTTCGCGGCACATGCCGCCTCTATGGGAGCCGCCACTCGGCATGTGAACGACCTTGATGAGTTGGAGGAGGCGCTGATCTGGGCCAAGGGCAATGACAAGACCACGGTGATTTCCATTGTCTCCGATGCCTGGACCTGGGTGCCGGGAGATGCAGATTGGGACGTGGGTGTGCCTGAGGTCTCAGAGTTTGAAAAAGTCCGCGACGCGCGCAAGTCCCAAGACGACATTCGCGCCCGTCAGCGCGTTGGAGTATAATCATGAAAGCAAAACTGGGTATCGCACCGATTGCATGGTGGAATGATGACTTGCCGGAATTGTCCGATGACGTGAGCCTGGAAGAATGCCTGAGACAGGCGTCTGTCGCAGGATTCACCGGGATGGAAACGGGACGCCGTTTTCCGATGAACATGGCCGAACTTGGCCCCATTCTGGATCGGTATGGCATTTGCGTCTGTGGCGGCTGGTTCTCCGGACTTTTGCTTGATGGCGACATCGAAGCGGAAAAAGACCGGATCGCGGAGCAAATGGCGTTTTTCAAAGCTGCCGACGCGCCCTGCATCGTCTATGGCGAGACCGCACGTTCCGTTCAGGGGGTGCAATCCGCACCGCTGAACACAAAGCCTGTTCTGAGCGAGGCGGACATGGCTGATTACGGGCGTAAAATGTCAGATTTTGCAGATTGGTGCGCGAAAGAAGGCATGCCCATTGCCTATCATCACCACATGGCGGCGGCGGTCGAAACCGAGGCGGAGCTGGATCTGTTCATGAAACACTCCAGCGTCCCGCTTTTGTTCGATGCGGGGCATATGGCCTTTGCCGGTGGTGACGTGATGCGCGTGATTGAAAATCACCATGCGCGGATCAGCCATGTACACACCAAAGACATCCGCCGGTCGGTGACCGATGGTCTGGACCGCACCCGCGAGAGTTTTCTCGATGCGGTGATCAAAGGCGCATTCACCGTTCCCGGCGATGGCTCGCTCGATTTCGAGGACATCACCAAGACCCTCGCGGCCAAAGGCTACGAAGGGTGGTTCGTGATCGAAGCGGAACAAGACCCGAAGGTTTCCCCTCCCCTCGACATGGCGATCAAGGGTCATAAGGAGTTGATGCGCGTCATGGATGCCGCAGGGTATGAGGTGGTGCAATCGGAGGCACGCACATGACAGGGTTGACCGGAAAAATTGCCGTCATCACGGGCGGCACACAAGGCTTGGGCGCCGCCATCGCCCGCAATTTCGCAGAGGCCGGGGCGGAAGGTCTCGTGTTGTGCGGACGCAACGCCGACAACGGCACAAAGGTCGCACAGGAGATCGAGGCCGCCACAGGGGTTCCGGCCCTGTTTCAACCTGCCGATCTGGCGGATGTCGATCAAAGTCGCGCGGTCATCGCGGCGGCCGATACGCGGTTTGGTCGGGTCGACATTCTGGTCAATGCCGCGGGTCTGACACAACGTGGCAATCTTTTGGACACCACGCCCGAATTGTTTGATCGCATGTTCGCGGTCAATGTCCGGGGACCGTTCTTCTTGATGCAAGAGGCGGCAAAAGTGATGATCCGCGAGGGTATCGAGGGTGCGATGGTCAATATCGGCTCGATTTCTGAAACTGCAGGTCAGCCCTTCATTTCCCCCTATGTGGCTTCAAAGGGGGCTTTGGCCTCGCTCACGCGCAACTCTGCTTTTGCACTCATGCGCAACCGCATCCGAGTCAATCAGCTCGACATCGGCTGGATGGCCTCCGACAATGAAAAAGCGCTGCAAGCTGCCGAGCGGGGGGATGAAAACTGGCTGGATGAGGTGGCACGGCACATGCCGTTCGGCCGACTGATTGATCCGGTCGAAG
This sequence comes from Celeribacter sp., assembly GCF_048270365.1. Classification (NCBI taxonomy): domain Bacteria; kingdom Pseudomonadati; phylum Pseudomonadota; class Alphaproteobacteria; order Rhodobacterales; family Roseobacteraceae; genus Celeribacter; species Celeribacter sp. The sequence goes on along the minus strand of NZ_JBLWTA010000016.1, from coordinate 50,014 downwards.
TGGCGCGGGTCGTGACATTTCTGGCCTCGGACGACAGCGGCATGATGACCGGCGCGGTGGTGCCGTTCGACCAGTCCGTGACTGGCGGCTTTGCCGCCTCCCCACCGGTGCCGAACGCGCCACTTGCGCTATGAGCCCTTCGATCTATCGGTAAAAATACATTTGCCGGCGACATCATCGCCGGCATTTTTATACGCTCTTTTGTCGATAAAGACTCAGAACACCAGGCGCCGATCCGTCAATGGGCAACGTCGCTCGGTGGTGTGATCCGGATGCGTCGGGCGTGGCGGCGTATCGATTTTGATCGTGCGCCCTGTACGCGCGGCCTCCTCGATGGCCAAAAGCACGCGCATATCGGCCACACCTTCCTCGCCATCAGATTCCGGGGGCGTTCGGGTGGCAATGCAATCGGAGAAATAAGCCGTCATTCCCGCAAAGTGATCGACATGCGGAAAGTCCGTGATCTCCGCCATCTCCTGTTTGGTTACCATCATGCGCATGGGCACTTCGAACCGGAACGCCGGATCAAGCGTGATGTCCCCCGTGGTACCAATCACACGATAGGTTTCGGCCAAAGCGCCCTGAAAACTTGCCAGTATCTGCGCGATGCCCCCTGAAGGGAAACGCAGGGTTGCGGCGATGCTGGCATCCACTTCGGCGAAACGGGGATCGTGTTTTGGCCTCTGACGAATGGCGGTTGCCTCAATGGGTTCCTCGCCGAAAATATGGCGCGCGGCATTGATGCAATAGACCCCGACATCTTGCAAAGGCCCACCCCAATGTTCAGCACTGTAGCGGTGATTGCCCTCGTCCGGGGCGTTGGAAAATATCAGCTGCGCCAGCAAAGGGGTCCCAATCGCCCCGCAGCGGATACGATCAAGCGCCGCAATCGTCCCCGGTTCATTGTGCAGCCGATATGCGGTCATGAGATACACACCGGCTTCTTTGGCCGCAGTCACCATAGCCTCGGCATCTTCGAGATTATCCGCCAATGGCTTTTCCACCAAAATGTGTTTTCCGGCGCGCGCGGCGCGGATCGTATAGTCCGCATGCATCGAATTTGGCAAAGCCACATAGACCGCGTCGAACAGGTCGTTTTCCAACGCCTTGTCAAACTCGTCATAGCTGATCACATGAGGAATGTCGTGGAATTTGGCCAGTGTATCGGCGCGTTCGCGATTGCCGGACACGATCACGGTGACACGGGAATTTCGGGTTTGATGGATCCCGGGCAGAAACGCCTCTTGCGCAATCCATCCCGCGCCAACAACAGCATATCTGATCATTTCAAGCCCTTTCTGATATTGGAGCATGTGTGACATAAAGCGCATCCGGGGTCGGTTGGCTCAGAGGGACGCATCGCCCTTGAGCGTCGCCTTGCCCCATCTCTGCGGCGAGCTGTTCGGCGATGGCGGAGGCCATATACCCATCCCATGACGACGCGCCTGAGGGGATCCCGGTTTTTATGGAGTTGACCCAGGCGTGCATTTGTTGCCGGTAGGCCTCCTCGAAGCGCGGCAACCAGTTGTCCGGCCAGCCATGACCATGCTGCCTTCCATGATTGAGCCAGACCTGTGTGGGCGTGGCCATGGAAACCGCCCCCTCCCGGCCCACAAGTTCGGCATGAACGTGATACCCATAGGTCGCATTCATGAACACTTCGGTCGAGATCATGACGCCGCTATCGCTTTGCATCTGGATCATCAGAGGTTCGTCCCCTGCCCCGGAAAAGATATGCGCTTCACATATTTCCTCACCAAGCATCCAACGGCTGATGTCGATCTCATGCACGAATGCATTGGTCAGCGCCATGGCGCCAGTGAACCACGAGGGGGCCTGCGCGTTACGGTGAATATTATGCAAGAGAACAGCCTGACCGATACGTCCCTCCAGATGCGCTGCACGCAATGCGCTATAGGCCGGATCGAACCGTCGCATGAAACCGACCTGCACAAGCCGCCTGCCAAAGATCACTTCGGCCTCCAGAATGCGTTCCGCCTGCCGTGTTGTGGCGGCCAGAGGCTTTTCGCAGAGCACGGGTTTGCCCTCTGAAATCGCGGCCAGCACAAGCGCCTCATGGGTCTCATCGGGGGAGGCGATCACAACCGCCTCCACCTTGTCCGAACGGATCAGCGCGAGAGGATCATCAAAGCGCTCTGCCTGAACATCTGTCAGCCGGGCAGCATTCGCATCGCAGACCGCTGCAAGATGGGCGCCTCGTGTTATCTGCTGTAAAAGCTGCGCATGTTTGGCCCCCATCACTCCCATCCCGATCACGCCGACGGCAATGCTCATATCCGGTTCCTTTCCATGAAGTTGACCTTTAGCGAGACCGCGCGGGACCGCTGCGCAGCGTGTCGATATAGACAGCTGCAATCAGGACAACGCCGACAACGATTTGCTGAATGAATGGCGACATGCCAAGGATGTTCAGGCCGAACCGGATTTCCGACATGATCAGCGCGCCGATGATGGCACCCCAAACGGTGCCCCGCCCTCCCATGAGGCTGCCTCCGCCAATCACCACCGCCGCAATCGCATCCAGCTCGTACCCAAAGCCGATGCCCGGATGCGCCGAGTTGATCCGTGAGGCCAGAATGATCGAGGCCAATCCGGCCGTCGCTCCGGAGATTGCGAAAATTCCCATCCGATACCGGCGCACGTTGATGCCCGCGCGCCGCGTGCCCTCTTCGCTGCCGCCCATGGTAAAGGCGTACCGCCCCACCTTGGTCTGATAAAAGACAAAGAGCATGATCACAGCAAAGACGAGGAGAATGAGGACGGGCACCGGAATGCCGATCAACGTGCCGCCGCCGACAACCTCGAAACTTTCGGGAAAGCCGTAAAGCGAGCGGCCATTGGACATGAACAGGGCAAGACCCTGAGCGATCCCCAACATGCCCAGTGTGACGATGAAAGACGGCAGATTGGCGTAGGCGACAAGAAAGCCGTTGATGCCACCCATCAAAGTGCCCGCGGCCAAGGCCACAACAAACCCGAGCCAGAGTGGCAGCCCCGCATCAATCACCGCGATCCCCATCACCACCATGGCCAGAGACATGACCGTGCCGACTGAAATGTCGATGGCCCCGCTGATGATCACCAGCATCACGCCGATGGCAAGGACCGCACGCGTTGCGGATTGCAATGCGATAAGGCTTATATTGTTCGCGGTAATAAAGCCCGAATGCAGGAACTCCATCAAAATCATGATTGCGAGAAAGACAAAGACCGTTGAGAGTTTGTCGATGAACTTTCGGATCATCGCCGTGTTAGACATATCTCCGGTACCGATCGTCGTGATGTTTTCCATCTTCTGGGTCATGCTGTCCCCCCCGCATTGATCGGTGGTTCTTCAATGCCGCTGACGATCATGCGCACCAGTTGCTCCTGATCGACATGTTCGATACGGCGATTGGTAACGAGACGTCCGGTTTTCAGGATCACCACCCGATCCGCCACGCGCATCACATCGTTCATGGAGTGGCTGATCAGCACGATCGCCTCGCCCTTGTCACGTAGGCTTTCGATCAGGGACAAAACTTGTTCCTGCTGCGCCACACCAAGTGCAGCTGTCGGTTCATCCATGATGATCAGCTTGGCCGAGGAATAAACGCTTTTGGCAATCGCGATGGTCTGGCGCTGACCGCCGGACAGGTCACGAACCGTTTCATGGATATTGGAGATATTGATCTGCAAATCGCCTAGAAGACGTTTTGTTTCGTCAGACATCTTTCGGCGATCAAAGGTTTTGATCAGTCCGCCAAGATAGGATTTCTGCAATTCCCGGCCCAAAAAGATATTGGTCGGAATGTCGACATTGTCACAGAGCGCAAGGTCCTGATAGATGATCTCGACCCCCAGATCCTTGGCGCGGGCAGGTGTTCCCAGTTCGACGGCTTTATCGTCGATGGTAATTTCGCCCTCATCCGCCGTGACAGCCCCGGCAAGAATTTTTACGAGCGTTGATTTGCCGGCACCATTGTCCCCTAAAAGGGCGACAACCTCACCTCGCCGGACTTCGAGATCGACGCCGTCCAGTGCAGCGACCCCGCCATAATGTTTTGAAATACCCTGCATTTTGACAATGGGGGTTTGTTCAGCAACTTGCATTGCGAACCTCACAGTGTTGGAGATTTGTGTCTGGGCGGCCAAGATGTGGCCGCCCCTGATCGGATCAGTCAGTGATGCCGAGGATGTCGCGGCGATAGGCCTCGACATTCCATTTGTGAATCAACTGCATGCCGCTATCAATTTTCTTGGGAAAATCAGCCGCCGTCTTTTCACCCCTGGCTATCGCGGTCAGGATTTCAACGGAAGCCTCACCCATCCCTTTCGCACTTTGCGACACATCACCAGCCGCTCGGTCAGCTAGGATGAGATCCGTGCCCTCAGGGATGCCATCGAACCCCACCACAATAATATCCTGGCGCTCACTGCGGCGCAGAACCTCTGCGGCACCGACAGCCATTAGATCCGAGGAGGCAAAGATCAGATTCAGATCCGGGTTTGCCGACAGAATAGCCTCGGTCGCTTCGACAGCGCCCGGCGTGGTCCAATGTCCGGTCACCGACGAAACGATTTCGATGTTCTCGTATTTTTCCATACCCTCGTGGAAGCCCTGACGACGATGCGCTGCGGCCTCGGAACCAGGCTCGCCTTCGAGCTGGGCAACCTTACCCTCATAGCTCAACAAAGACGCTGCATAATCGGCCGCAAGGCCCGCCGCGCGCACGTTGTCAGTGCCCACAAGCGTTACGTAATTTGCCTCATCCGTTTCTACGCCTCCATCTATTAAGACCACCGGAATGCCCGCTGCGGCGGCGCGTTTCACGGCGGGCGCAAGGCCCTTACCATCCAGTGCCGCCAAAGCGATGCCGTCGACGTCGCGCGAAATCAGCGCTTCCATTGTCGAGACCTGTTCCTCGATTGCGCCGTGACCGGAAACGGAATGCACCTCGATTTCGACACCAAGCTCCTCGCCCTTGGCTTTGGCAAATTCCGCGACATTGTTCATAAACACGTCGTTGATGACAGTTTTCGGCAGAACGGCGATAACAGGCTTATCCTGTGCGAAAGCCGGCGCTGAAATGGTGAGCGCAGATGCAGCTGCGCCAGCCAAAATGCTGCGACGAATAAGATTCATGAGTTCCTCCCAAGCTGTGCCTGATGATTGGATTTCGGGCGCACAGGCACATCGCGCCCCACTTGTGCTGCTCTTCCGCAACGGTCCGTCTCTCCCAATGCTACCGGTTGCAACAGTGTGTGCAACCGGTAGCACAATGGCGGAATATGTGTCAACATAAGCGAAGGACATGAGCGTGAGATTTGAAACGGCAAGGCGCAAGAGTGTTTGTAAAAGACTTTAAACGCGGTCAAAACCTTTAAGGGCCGCGACGGCATGCGTACGAAAGGAATATTCATGAAGCCTGAGGGGAATGGAGTCACCGCAGCGGATGTAGCGCGGCAAGCCGGTGTGTCGAAATGGACCGTGATTCGGGCATTCAAACCGGATGCGCGGATCGCCCAGGAAACCAAGGAACGTGTACTGTCCGTGGCGCGTAGCCTGAACTATCAACCGAATCTTCTGGCCCGCAGTTTGGCCACAAATCGCACGGAACAAGTGGCGATTTTGGTGGATGACTTTGAAAACCCTTACAAGCTCCCTACCCTTAGGCAGCTGACCGCACGGCTGCAACAAGAGGGGCTGATGGGCTTTCTGATCAATATCAACAAGGACTTTTCCCGAGAAGCCGCCCTGTTGAACGCACAGCAGCGCCGCGTGGACTCTATCGTTTTCTTTGGCGCAGCTTATGACCCGGCGACGATCAGCGATCAGATTTTGAATGCGAGCGATCAGCCAATTTATGTCCTGGCCCGTGAATCCGTCAGTTCCCCGCTTCCCAGTGTTTACACGGACCCTGTGCACGCGGTGGGCGCCCTCTCTGCACATATTTATGCCCGTGGCTACCGCAATCCCGTCTATGTGGCCGGCCCGGAACGCTCGCAAACCGCTGTAGGGCGACGCCAGCAATATCGCAAATTCTGGAGTGCCCACGGGATTTCGACGCTGCCTGAGATCAATGCCGGCGCCTATGATCCACAAGCGTCAAAACAAGCGATACGAAGCTATCTCGCGACCACGCCGACGGACCAGAGATGTGATGTCATGTTGTGTGAGAATGATATTCTCGCCATCGGTGCGATTGATACGCTTCGATATGAACTGGGGCTCAGGGTGCCCGAAGACATCGCCGTTGCCGGTTTCGACGATATTTCTCTGGCGGGCATGGACGCATTTTCACTGACAACCTATCGGCAGCCCTATGAGGAAATGGTAGACCGTTTGGTGGAGATGCTGGTCGGGCGGACACCGCCCGACACAACGGCCTTGCAGGGTGAGATCGTGATCCGTACAAGCACGTAAATCTGCCCTGAGAAAACGGACGGAACAGCGGTTCCGCCCATCTGTCAGAGCAAAAGCCGATGATCTGTTTGCGGGAAGTTGCGCTCCATATCCGGTTCCGGCTGTGCAATCGGACCAAGCCCGGAGATTTTTACCGGAGCCCTTGTCTCGATTGAGCGCTCAATCGCACGCATGATGACAACATCCGCCAATCCGTCCGCGCCATCCAGACGGAGAGGCGTGCCCGTCAGGATGCACTCTGAAAGATAGCCGATCTGCCCTGAGAAATGATCCGGATGAGCATAGGTTACGCGGCTGCGCTCAAGTTGTTTGCGGATTTCCAACTCCATCGTAAGATCAAACCGGAACCCGGGATTCAGTAGCAGGCTGCCCTTGGTCCCAGAAACGGAATAGCAATCCATGTCATCCGCACCGAAACTGGCGATGAACTGGCCAATCTTGCCTCCCGGAAACTTCAACGTCGCCGCAACGGTTTCGGGCACTTCCGCGAAACGCGGATCGCCGCCACCATCAGAGGCCATGGCCAGAACCTCTTCGGGTTCAGCCGCAAACACATGACGCATGGCATTCAGACAATAAACCCCGACATCTTGCAACGCGCCACCCCAATGGGTCGCCTTGAGACGATGATTGCCCGGCTCAGCATTCAGCGAAAAGGTCGAAGAGAAAATGCGCGGGTCGCCAATTTCGCCCGCCTTGATCCGCGCGATTACATCAAGCGTGCCAGGTTCGTTATGAAGCCGATAGGCGGTCATCAGATAAACACCCGCCTCCTCTGCCGCAGCCATCATGGCTCGGCATTCCTCTTCGGTGATGGCCAGCGGCTTCTCGACAAGGACATGTTTGCCCGCCTTGGCCGCATGGATCGCGTATTCGGCATGGAGCGAATTGGGCAAGGCGATATAAACCGCGTCGCACATGTCGTTCGACAACATTTCGTCATAGCCGTCATAGGACACAACATGCGGCACATTGTGAAACGTCGCGAGTTTCCGTGCAGCTTCCTCAGACCCGCTGACGATCACCGACATTTCCGAATTTCCCGTCGCTTTGATCGCCGGCATAAAAGCCTCTTGCGAGATCCAACCGGCGCCAACCACGGCATATCTGATTTTCTTCATGGTATTTTGTTCCATTCTTCAGCTTACACCGTTCCGCCAAGAGAGGATTCAAGTTCGATCAGCTCCGCACCACCGGCCATCATATCCTGAAGTCCCGGCGCATCCACCTCACCGCGTGCCGCGGTGCCAAGCGTCTGACCCCGGTTGAGCACGGTAAAACGATCACCCACCGCCATGGCATGGCGCACGTTGTGAGTGATAAAGACCACACCGATCCCCTGTTTGCGCACTTGGGCGATGGTGTTGAGTACATTGGCCGTCTGCCGCACACCAAGTGCGGATGTGGGCTCATCCAAGATCAGCACCTTAGCTCCAAAATACACCGCGCGCGCGATGGCAACTGTCTGGCGCTCACCGCCTGAAAGCGTTCCGACCGCCTGATCGGGCCCGCGCAAATGAATGCCCATTTTCTCCATTTCTGCCATGGTGACGCGGTCCGCCTCTTTCGTGTCGAGGGTACGAAACGGCCAAAAGCCTTTTTCGCGTTCCCGCCCCATCCAGAAATTACGGCTCACTGACATCAGGGGGATCATGGCAAGATCTTGATAAACCGTCGCAATCCCCGCCTCCATCGCATCGCGCGGAGTGTCGAACTTGACCGGCTTACCCTGAACAAACATCTCGCCTTCGCTCGGTTTGTGAACCCCCGACATGGTTTTGATGAATGTCGATTTCCCGGCACCGTTATCCCCCAAAAGACAGTGGCACTCCCCTGCGCGGATATCAAAGGATACACCATTGAGCGCAATCACATGGCCGAAGTGTTTCTTGATATTTTTCATTTCAACGATTGGGGCGGACATTAGCGTTCTCCCGTAATGATGCGGCGGATGTAGGTGTTCATGACGACTGCGACCAGCAGGATCACACCAAGGAACACGCGAAAGAGCGAGCTTTCAGCATTGGCGAAAAACAGGCCCTGCTGCACCACACCAAAGATGATCGCCCCAAGCGCCGCGCCCACCACGGACCCATAGCCCCCGGTCAAAAGCGCACCGCCAATGACCACACAGATGATCGCCTCGAATTCCTTCAAAAGACCGCGGTCGGCCGAGGCAGACCCGAATTCCATGACCTGACAGGTGGCAAAAACACAGGCGCAAAAGGCCGCGAACATGAACATGTAAATTTTGGTGCGTGTGACAGGCACGCCGACGTAATTGGCGGCCTGCTTGTCGCCGCCTGACGCGAAAATCCAGTTGCCGTGCTTGGTGCGGGTCAAAAGCCAATGTCCGAAAATCACCAACCCAATCGCCCAGACCACGATCATCGGCACGCCTTCGACCACAGGCTGCCCGGCGCGATTGCCACGCGTGAACGTCTCGACCCATCCTTGATCCGCCATCCAATAAAAGAGGCCCTTGAAAATCGTGCCGCCAAAAATCGGCGCCAACCAATCGCCCTCAGCTTTCTCACCTACGCCGCTGATGATCGTCTGCCGGGTAAAGAAAATCGACCCCCAGATGGTCAAGCCGCGCAGGATATAGAGCGAGGCCAAAGTGACGATAAAGGATGGCAAACCGGTGCGCATCACCAGCCAACCGTTCAGCGCCCCGATGGCGATACAGATCGCGAAGGTCAAAAGGATCGCGCTCCACATCGGGAACCCCATATGAACAGACATCACCGCCATCAACATGCCGGAAAACCCAATCATTGAGCCGATGGACAGATCGAACTCCCCCGCGATCATCAACAAACAGGCCCCCACAGCAATGACCATGAATTGCGCGGACACCACGGTCCAGTTCATGATCCCCTGCGTCCCGAACATGCCACTGTCACCTGCGATTGAGGCGAATAAGACAAAGACAAGGATCGTGCCACAGATGCCGCCCAGTTCCGGCCGGATGAGCGCCTTTCGTAAAGATGATATATCCTTGATGCGCTCGTCCTTTGGCGCATTTGCGGTGGCGTCTGCCATGAGTTTTTCTCCTCCCTGTATAGATGCAAAAGCGATTGTGGGCTCCAAGGCCCACGCATCGCTTGGGGTCAGGCCAGCCGGGGCTCGCCTGACCTGACTGGCTTAGCGATATTGCCCGGCCAGAGCCTCGACCATTTCGATATTCTCCTTGGTTACGAAACCGGGACCTGTGAAAATCGAGTTTGCAGGGGCCACGCCGTAGCGAACATAAGAGGCCAGAGCCTGAACCGGGATCGACCCTTGCAGGAACGGCTGCTGGTCGATGGCGAAATCCACGGTGCCGTCCTTGATACCCTCGGAAATCTCCGGCGACAGGTCGAACGTGCCGAACAGGATGGCACCATCAAGCCCCAGATCCTTGACGGCCCGGATCGAAGGTGCTGCGGAGTTCGGGCCAAGTGTCAGGATCGCCCCGGTGTCCGGGTTCGCGGTCAGATAGGCTTTCACCTTATTGGCAATTTCCGACGGGTCCATGCCGCTGTCGATCATCTGATCGCCAAGATCGACACCAATTGCATCGGCAAAACCACGGCACCGCTCCACAGATTGCGGGTTGGTGATATAGTGATTCACACAGAGAAACGAGGTGACACCCTCGGCCTTGGCACGTTCGCCAGCACCGAAACCGGCCTCATATTCCGGCTGGCCGACATGCAGCATCGCGCCAAGGGATTTGCTTTCTTCGATCGTCCCGGAATTGGCGGTCACGACCGGGATGCCCGAGGCGACGGCATCTTTCACCGGCCCTTCCAGCACATCGTAATCCGCAATCGTCAACACGATCCCATCCACACCGGCTGCGACCGCCTGCTGTACGATCCGCGCCATATCGGCCAAATCGCCCGTCGGCGGGTTGCGGTATTCGGTGTTGGTGCCCAATTGTTCATCGGTTACCTTGATCGCGTTCTTGATCACGTTGAACCAGCTGTCACTGTCCGGCCCGTGGCTGATCCAGACGAATTGTTCGCCTTCGGCCTGCGCAGCGCCTGTGAACGCACCTGCGGTCAATACAATCGCCATAGCCGCGGATTTCAGTAGTTTTTTCATATGTTCTCCTCCCAAATGCACCCGCATCTCTTTGGCGCGGCGGGGCTGCGCGCCGTTGGGCTCACGCCCGGCGTTTGAGGTGTTGTGCCTGAAGCGCCAGCTTGAGCTGATCTTCCTCCCACCCTTCCGTCACGGCACGGTTCATGAGATCCTGCTGCGTTTCGGGGGCAAGCCCTCCAAGGGGCGGATCCGTATCGAGATTGGTGGGAAACGGGTAGCCGTCCGCCGTCGCGGAGATAACGGCGCGTCTTTCAGCCTCCGACAGGCCCGCGAGATAGGGGTAGACGGCCTCACACATCGCCGTGCGATCAATGCTTTCCATATGACGCGCAAAAGCGGAGGCGGTCTGGATCAGGTTGACGGTACGGGTGACGTCCGTGGTTCGGTTTTCGCCTGCCGCATGAAACAAAGCCGGGCTAAAGAACACCGCGTCACCTTTTTCGAGCGGCAGTTGCACGTAATGTGCCTCGAAGCTGTCTCGGAATGCCTCGCGTGTCGCGGCGATATATCCGGGCAAGTATTTTTGCGAATGAGGCAGGAATTTCGTCGTGCCACTTTCGACCGGCATATCGCTATGAGCGACGCCGCCTTGCAAGATGAGCGTTGGCCCCATGCGATGAATGTGAGCGGGATATTGCACCATTTGCTCAGGCGTCATGAAGCCCAGATGATAATCGCGATGCGGAGCCTGCGCCTTGCCGCCGGGGCGCACCTGATTAAGCTGTGTGGCCATCTGATAGCCGGGCCCAAGCCAAGCCCTACAGGCCAGATCAATCACGGGGTTTGCCATATAGCGAGCATAGACATCGGGGGCATTCAGACACAGTTTCTGCAAGCTGTTCCAGATCCGATCATTCGCCCCTGCTGCGGCGAAGTGATCGCCCCCTTCCCCGCCCTCAGCACGTTCTTCGGCGATGATCTTTTGAAACACCTCCGTTGCTGCGTCGATTGCATCGTCATCCTGAAAGGCCCGTTTGACAACGAACACACCCGCACCTTCGGACAGAACGTTAGCCCACTCCTGCGAGATGCCTGTCTGGGTCTCGGCGGTGATCGCGGAGGCCTCATAGATCGGAATGTTATTGTCGATGGCAATCGCATTTGGACAATCGCCCGCCTCGGTCGATGTCGCGATAAGCGCCTCAAAAGCGGACAGGCGAATATCATCGATGTTGTCAAGCATTGCAATTTCCTCCCCAGGTGTCGCAAACCCTCGGTGGCAAGATTAATTGCAGATTTAATTTTTTGTCAACAAATGCTCCCACATATTTGAAAAAACATTGTAAGCATACGATTTATATTAATAATAAGACACAGCCCTCAAAGCAGTAAGCGATTTATGTCACATGAGGACACAATCAGCATTCAAATGTTAAAGCGTGAAAAAATCAGAATCCGTGTGTTGGGGGGTGTTGATCTGACGCCACGGACATGATTTCCGATGAAGGTTGCCGCCGCGCTGAGTTCGGCGGCAAAATCATGTGACAGAACAAAATCCATAACCCCGGTTTCCAAAAGACCGCGTGACTGCGGCGTCAATTCATGACCGACAAAAACGGTATCCACAGCAACGCCAAAGGCCTCTAGCGCCTGAGCGACACCGCGATTGGCGCCAGCCACGTTGTAGACGGCTGCGGGCACACCATTGCTTTCGAAATAGGCGGTCAACTGATCCCGCGTATGCTCTGGGCGATCATCGGACACCATGCGATCCTCAATGCCCAAATGTGGGAAATCACTGCGCAACACCCGCCGAAATCCCATTTCTCTTTCTTGCTGGCATCGAAAGGCTTCGCTCATGACCAGCAGTATTTTATGACTCTGTCGCGACAATCCGCGGCCGATGAGAAAGGCGGCCGTACTGCCCGCAGCATATTGATCGTTTCCCACATATGCGCTGCGTCGAGAACTGGGCAGATCGGTTGTTAGGCAGACAACAGGCACACCCTCCACTTCCAACCGACGGATCGCACGATTGATTGCCGGATGTTCGCGAGCCACGACAATCACGCCATCACATTCCAAGCCGCGCTCTTCAATATCACACGCGAATGCATGGGGGTCGAGCAGATTGGTAGAGACGTAATCTTCACTGATGCTCACACCTGCAACCCTACGATTCGCCTCGCAACAGGCCTCCGACATGGCCGCATTGAACGAAGCACCAGATTCGCAAAACAAATGTATGCGTAGGTTTTCCGTCTGGGTGCCATGCGCGTATTGAAGCTTTTTGAATGCAGCTAATACCTTAGTGCGGGTCTTGTCACTCACGCCGGGGCGGTTGTTGAGAACCCTGTCCACGGTCGCCAAGCCGCAGCCAGAAAGCGCGGAGACTTCTTTGACGGAAGGTCCCTTCCATGAGGCGTTGCGCATGTCGTTCCTTCATATTCTTAATTTATGATGGTTTATCCATCAACATAAGCACAGAAAGCCACATGGTGAATAGGCGCGTTTTTATAGAAAAAAATTGCTGCGTCGCAGAAAAAAAATGATGTGAAAAACATCACCATATCACTACGAAGAATGTTTACTGCAATATTTTACTACCGCAATATTCATTGCACAAACAGTGGAGGAGTTTGAAATATGCAATTTGCCAAAAAGCTGCTGTTGGGCAGTCTGCTTGCAGGAACAACGTTCGCCGGAGCGTCCTATGCGCAGGACGAGGAGACATTCCGGTTCGTCATGGTTTCGCACATCGGCTCAAATGACGCGAACATGGGCTGGCTGACCGAGTCGCTTGCCGCCTTCGAGGAAAAATACCCGAACGTAACCACCGAATATATCTCGACCAATCAATATTCGGTACAGGAGCACGTCCGGCTACTGGAACAGGCGATTGCAACCCGTCCGGACGGCATTGCTGTACCGATCGTCTCTTCTGACGCATTCGAAGGTCCGCTCAGAAAAGCCATCGCGTCGGGCATTCCCGTTGTGGCCTTCAACATTGCCGATGATCGCCCCAGAGAGGAGCGCATCCCCTATCTGACCTATGTCGGTGGCGATGAATTCCTGACCGGCAAACGTCTTGGAGAATACGCGGTTGCTCAGGCCGAGGCCGGAGACATTCCGATGCCCAAACGCGTTGTCTGCGCCTCGCATGACGCAGCGCATCAAGGTCTTAAGGCCCGCTGCGCCGGGATGAAAGAGGCGATGGAAGCCGCCGGGGCCGAATTTGAAGAACTGTTCATTGGCGCGGAACCGGCCACCGCCCGCAATACATTACAGTCCTATCTCTCGGCCAATGAAGATACCAATTACATCTTCACCGTCGCCGGCTGGTCCTCGCCTTGGGCTTGGGGCGTTGCCAACGACATGGAGCTTTCTCCCGATGTCGATGGGGAAGGCGTCACGATCCTGACCGTAGACGAAGGCCCGGTATCCATCGAAGGCGTGCGCGCCGGACACGTTCTTGCCGCCAACTCGCAAGGTTTCTGGTTGCAGGGCTATGCGCCGATGGAATGGCTCTACTGGAACAAAACGCTGGGCTACGAGCCGCAGTCGGACATCCTGACCGGACCCGTCATCATCAACGCAGAGAATGCCGACAAATGGGCTTCTCTGGTGCGCTCGGTCTTCGGCGACAAAGAATACGACACCCAGAATACCTGGTAACAGGGCTCTCCCGGCAAAGCAGGCGTGGATCTCCTCGCCTGCTTTGTTTTCATTCGGGTCAGCCTGTCGCGCGCGCCCCTCCCCCCGCGTTTCTCAAACTGAGGGCCAAAACATGAATTTTCTCACCAAAAGCCAGTCTTTCGGGGCCGTTATTGGTATCGCCGTGATGCTGGCTGCGTTCTCATTGATTGACTTTAACGGGTGGTGGTCCACACGCACCCTGTCAAATGTCGTCCAATTCACCGCCATTCTCGGTTTGATCGCCATGGGGCAGGCCCTCGTGATCATGTCCAAGGAAATCGACCTCTCCGTCGGATCGGTCTACGGCCTCACGGGCGTGGGCTTTATTACCTTGGAGCCAGCGCTCGGCGTCCCCGGATCCTCCATCGCCGCTTTGCTCATCGCCGCGACCTGTGGCCTGCTTCAGGGCATCGCCATCGTGAAAGGCCGACTGCCCTCCATGATCGTCACGCTCGGCGGCCTGTTTGCCTTTCGCGGCCTTATATATGTCTGGACCGGCGGATCAGTTCATGCCTTTGCGGAGGACGCCCGCATTCATCCGGTAACGCGGATGTTCGGCGGAGAGCTTTTCGGCATCGAAGCTGTAGTGTTCTGGCTTATCGGCATCGGGATCGCGCTCAATATCCTGCTCTGGGCCACCCGGTTCGGGAACCGGCTTCTGGCGACCGGCGGTAGCGTGGACAGCGCGGAATCCCGTGGGATCCGTACGGACCGCGTCAAAATCGCAACTTTTGTCCTCAGCGCGCTTTTGGCCGGATTTGCCGGGATCGTGACACTGGCTGACAATCCACAATCGCATGTGACACTGGGCGACCTTCTTGAGCTCGAAGCCATCGCAGCCGCCGTGATCGGAGGCAGCCTCCTGTCAGGTGGGCGAGGCTCGCTCATCGGCGCGGTGATGGGGGCCTTTATCGTCGTGAGTTTCCGTTACGAGTTGATCGCGCTCGGCGCGCCCTCGTCCTGGTTCATCACCTTCGTCGGCATCGTCCTCATCGTTGCTGTGATCTTCAATCAATATCTGGCCCGCCGGGTCGGCCATAACGTGTGACAGGCATTCTCATGACGAACACTCATCCTCTCATTCAGGTCAAAAACCTCGACCTCTATTTCGGTGCATTTCATGCGCTCAAAGACGTTTCCGTTGATTTTCATGCCGGCGAGCTTGTCGGACTTGTGGGCGACAACGGCGCGGGCAAAACCACGCTGATCCGCGTGCTCTGCGGCATTCATACGCCAAGCGCGGGGGAAGTATATTTCGACGGCAATCGTGTCCAGAAATTCCACCCGAAACTGGCCATCGACCAAGGCATCGAAACGATCCAGCAATCCGTGGGCCTTTGCGACAACCTCTCGATTTCTCGCAATTTCTATCTGGGCCGAGAGCCGGTGAAACGCATTTTCGGCATTCCGATCCTCGATTTCAAACAGATGAAAGACATGTCCACAAAGGTGATCCGCGAATTCGGGTTGCGTGACAATGTTTCCGCCGATGATGAAGTCGAACGCCTCTCCGGCGGCGAACGTCAATCCGTTAAGATCGGCCGCGCGGTCGAGTTCAAGAACCGCGTGGTGATCATGGACGAACCGACCAACCACCTCTCCGTGCGCGAACGCGAACACGTCAACGAACTGGCCCTCGCGCTCAAGGAACAGGGGCTTTTAGTCATCTACATCACCCACGATATTTTCCAGGTCCACAAACTCGCGGATCGCGTTGTGATCATGGAAAACGGCGAGAAAATCGAAGACGCCAACACCGACCAGATGTCTGCCGAAGCCCTCGAAGAGGTGATCCGTCAGGGCGGGCGTCTCGTTGAGAAACGGGAGCTGGCGTAATGGCGCTGTCTTCCACGAAAACCCTCGTTCGCAAACATACGGAAGTCGGCATCTTTCTGATTGCGGCCCTCCTCGTGTTTCTCTTCGCGTCCACCTCGGGTGGCAAATGGGCCAATGCCTATAACATCGGCACGATCCTTCAGGTTACGGCCACACTCGGGTTGATGAGCCTTGGTGTCGCCTTGGTGATCGGAACTGGCGAAATCGACATTTCCGTCGGATCGACCTTTGGCATGGGGGCGCTTGTCTATCTTTGGCTCGCGGTGCGCGTCGACCCGGCAATCGCAGCCATGGCCGGGGTCTTTGTCGGTGCCTTGATCGGGACGTTCAACGGTGTGCTGATCACCCGAACCGGCACACCCTCCCTGATCATAACGCTTGGCAGCCTGATGATCTTCCGCGGTCTGGCGATCGCTTTAACCGACGGGTTTTCCTTTTCCGTGCCCTATGCGTCCCGCGATGGGGCAAGCTACTCCATCCTCGGCGGTGGCGAGATTTTCGGCTATAACACGGCACTCATCTGGCTGATCGCAGGGATCGCGATCCTGACCTTCGTGCTCAAGGCCACACCCTATGGTAACCACCTTTTGGCGGTCGGCGGCTCTACATCCTCGGCGCATTCGCGTGGTGTGCGGGTGGACCGGGTCAAACTTACCGCCTTTATCCTCTGCGGTGCCCTTGCGGGTCTCGCCGGGACACTTGAGGCAGGCAAACTTGGCTTTGCCGATGGGTCCATGGGCCGTCTCATGGAGCTACAGGCCATTGCCTCCTGTGTCTTGGGGGGCTGTTTGCTCGCGGGTGGGCGAATCTCTTTGATCGGGACCATCATGGGCACATTCGTGCTCTCATCTATCCAATCCTATCTCGTCGTCATGGGGGTGCGCCCGCAATGGTTCATGCTCCTGCTCGGGGTCATCGTTGTGGTCGCGGCCTATGGGGACCGCTCTTTGCGCCAATGGGCGCTCAAACGCTAAGGAAACAGACATGACAGTTAAGATCGGAATTATCGGGGCCGGCATCATGGGGGCGGATCATGCCCGCATCTTTGTCGAAGAGGTCCCCGGGGTCGAGGTCACGATGATCTGTGACGCCACTGCCGAGCGGGCCGAACAGGTTGCAAGCCGATTGGACATTGCGACTGTGCAAACGGACCCGGAGGCCCTGATCGCCGATACGGATGTGGAGGCGGTTGTGATCGCCAGCACCGATGAAACCCACGCGCCCCTGACACTTTCGGCTTTGCGAGTGGGCAAAAAGGTGCTCTGCGAAAAGCCATTGGCACATTCTGTGGAGGAATGTCGTTCCGTCATCGAGGCCGAAGTCGCCTTGGGTCGAAAAATGGTGCAAATCGGCTTTATGCGCCGCTACGATCCATCCTATGTCGAGATGAAATCCGCGCTGGATGATGGCCTTTTGGGACCAGCGATGATGATGCACAATTTCCACCGCAACGTGACCAGCCCTGGCGCATGGTTCACCGGGGAAATGGCGATCACGAACTCGGCTTCGCACGAATTCGATGTGGCCCGCTATGTTCTCGGCAGCGATTACAAAAGCGTTTCCGTGTTCCAACCGAAGCGTTCCGACGACATGGTTGCGCCGGTGATGATTGTCCTCGAAACGGATCAGGGCCAGATCGTGAATATCGAGATTAACAATAATGCGGCCTATGGCTATGACGTGCGCGGCGAACTGGTCGGCGAAACGGGCAGCGTTTCTCTGAATGCCGGACCGGGCGCCGCCTACAATCTCGCGCTGAAAGGCTACACCGCTTATGCCGCCGATTGGCGCAAACGGTTTCAAGAGGCCTATCGCCGTCAGAACGCCGACTTCGTGCATTTCGTCGCGACAGGAGAGTTTTCGAACATCGCATCGGATGTCTGGGATGGATATTGCGCGACCATGGCCGGTCTTGCCGGGGCAAAGGCCCTGAGAGAGGGACGCCCTGTCAACATCGAATTCATGCCAAAACCCGCGCTGTATCGCTGAGAGAAACACACCCGACAGAGGTCTGGGAAAAGGAAAAACCACATGAAACTAGGATTTGTATCCGACAGTCTCGGCGGAGAAACATTTGAGACCATGCTTGATCAAGCCGTGCGTCTTGGCGTCTCCGGCGTTGAGATCAACACAGGTGGCTGGTCCACCGCGCCGCATTTCGATCTATGCAAAATGAAATCCTCTGCGGAGGCGCGTAAAACGTTTGAAAAAGCCTTTGCGGATCGGGGCCTGGAGATCATCGCACTCAATGCCAACGGCAATCCGCTTCACCCCACACAACCCGAACAAGGGTCCTGTCTCAAGGACACGATCCGAATTGCCGGGGAAATGGGCATCAAAAAGGTGTGCACCATGTCCGGCCTCCCCGAGGGGATGAAAGGCGACAAAATGCCGAACTGGGTCGTCGCGTCCTGGCCGCCAGAAACGCAAGAGATTTTGCGGTATCAATGGGAAGAGCGGTTGATCCCCTTCTGGGAAGAAAGTGCCCAACTCGCAACGGAGTGTGGCGTCGAACAGATCGCGCTGGAACTGCATGGCAGCCAATGCGTCTACAATGTTCCCTCGCTGCTGAAACTGCGGGCCGCCGTCGGGTCGGTGATTGGGGCCAATCTCGACCCCTCGCATTTGTTCTGGATGGGCGCGGATCCCCTGATGGCAGCCGAGGCTTTGGGAGACGCCATTTTCCATGTCCATGCCAAGGATACGATGTTGAACACCCCGGTTCAGGCCACCACCTCGCTTTTGGAAAACGGGTCCTTGATGGATATTTCGGCCCGGAGCTGGTCCTATATCACCCTGGGCTTTGGCCATGGCGAGGAATGGTGGCGGCAGTTCTGTTACCGCCTGAAAATGGCGGGGTACGATGGCTGGCTGTCCATTGAACATGAAGATGTCATGCTCGGAAGTCTGGAAGGGCTGGAGAAATCCATTTCCCTGCTGAACGGCGTGATGCCCGTCGCCGCAAGCGATTACGCCCCACAGGCCATTTGACGCCCCCAATCCGACAAAGAAAGCCGTTATCGCCGTGGCCTTGGCTCTGCGGTCGCCGCCATATCCCGGTGGCGGCCATTTTCACATGAGGCCGACGAGACCGTCCCAACAGAGTTTGACCGCAACCAAGGCGATCGACGCATATGTAAACGGATAAAAGATCTCCGGGCGCATCCGTCGCACGATCCGCGCGCCGATCCAGGTGGCAACAACCGCGACCGGGACCAAGGCCGCAGACAATGTTAGGTTTGCCAGTCCCAATTGGCCCAATGCGAAATAGGGGATGAGCTTCATGACATTCGTCACCGCAAAAAACAGAACCGTCGTTCCCGTATAGAGTTTCGGGTCTATGCGCATTGGCATCAGATAAAGCTGAAGAGGTGGCCCACCTGCATGGGCCACAAAACTCGTATACCCGGCTACGGTTCCGAGAATACGACCGAGCCAGGGACGATGACCGACCACAATCCTTTTCCCCCACAAGCGCGCAAACATCGCGCGACACACAAAAGCACCCGCAACAAGACCCACGATCAACCGGACGGCAGCATCCGACACGATCTCAGCCGTTGCCCATCCGATACCAATCCCGAGAACGGCCCCGGGAAGCACCAGTTTGAGGGTCACGCGATCAAACCAGCCGCGCCATGACATCAGACTGACCCCATCCATGACGATGAGAACCGGCAGGAGAATCGCAGCGGCCGTCACAGGCGGCATGAACAGCGCCATGAGCGGAACGCCCAAGAGGGACAGTGCCCCCAAACCACCCTTTGCCAGACCCACCAAAAACACCGCAAGGACAGAGATCATGAGTTCGAAGGGCGAATGAAACAATGCGTCTAACATAGTGCCTCTTACGTCGAAAAATATAGGTGCTCGGAAGCGGTTTATAATCGCCCCGGACACAAGCGTCGCTTAGTTCAGGAAAAGGATCCGCCGCCCGATGGGTCTTTTGACCGTGATGGACCCTATCTGGTGAACGTCCGAATAGCAATAATAGTTGCAAAGAAGAAAATCGTGCAACTATTTGCCTCATGAAATAGGTGCAATTCGGGCAAGAAATGACACTCCCCTTCTTTCATTGCGAAAGATACTGACAAATTTGATGTTTTTAGATGCTTTATGATGTATTTTGAGATTTATTTTATTCATCATGAGAGTTTCTGATGAAATTACGTCAACAAACATTGCAATCATTTGACTAAAGGCAATATCACGTGCAGCCTGTTGTCAGAGTGCCAATGCACTCGGCGGGGAGGAGACCGCTCACTCAAAAATCAAAGGCGTTAGTCACGCCCGACGTAGTCGGGTGACGGATACGTTGTATCTAAACGTCAACGGGAGGAATAACTTTGAAACTCAAATCGCTACTTATCAGCACGACAACAGCTGCTCTGATCTCAGCCGGTCTGCCGGCCTGGGCTCAAGACAGTAGCAAGAACTGGAGTGATATCGATATTCTCGTCTTGCACTGGTCGCAATCCTCCAACCCCTTCTTCGAGGTGGTGAATGCCGGGGTTCAAGATGCCGCCGAGGATCAGGGCATAAACGTTGACATCCAATTCGGCGAAGAAGACCCGGTCGTCACATCAAACATTCTTGAAACCGCCATCGCCAACGGCGTGGACGCCATCGCACTCGGCCTCGCCGATGACGAGGCCTATGACGAAACGCTTTGTGACGCGGCCTCTAAAGGCATCGTGGTGGTGACCATGAACATCGACGACAGCAAGGGCGCCGATGGCACTTGCCGCCTCGCTTTCATGGGCCAGAACTTCGTCGATGCGGGCTATGCGCTCGGCAAACGGATGATTGAGGAACACGGTCTCTCCGAAGGCGATCTGGTCTTTACTCCCGTCGAGGCGCCCGAAGGCACCTATGCGGTGCTGCGTCACCAAGGCGTCCAAAAAGCCCTCGATGAGGTCGGGGCGACATCCGAGCTGCTCGGTGTGACCAATGACCATGGCACGGCCCTCAACCTGATGACCCAGTACCTGCTCGGCCACCCGGATACTAAGGCGGTGATCGGCCTCGGCCAGACACCAACCTCTCAGGCGGTTCAGGCCACCCGTGACACCGGTCTCGACATCCCCGTGGCGGGCTTCGACATCTCCGATTCCATTCTCCAGAATATTGCAGACGGGGACATGACCGCCGCAGTGGATCAACAGCCCTACAGCCAAGGTTACTACGCAGTGACCCAGGCTGCACTGGCGGTGAAATACGGTCTCTACCCGTCCGAAATGAACACTGGCGGTGCAGGTCTCGTGGATCAGAGCAACTACGAGGCCGCCGTCGAGTGGTCCGGTAAAACCCGCTAACCCAAAACACACTCCATTCATCGGGCGGGCACGGAAACGTATCCGCCTCTACCCAGCCCTTTGCTCGGGAGGCAGAGACTATGTCTGCAACGCACACAGACACCGCCATTTCCTCAGACCATATCGTCGCAGCCATCAAGAAACGTAATGAACGGCCACGCAGTGTGAAAATATTCGACTGGATCACATCACGCCCCGAAGGGGGAATCGCGGTCTTGTTCATCACCGTTCAGATTGTCGCCATCACAGCCGCACTGATCAACCCGGACTTCCGCTATCTGAGCCAGGCGAACCTCTCCGTTATGCTCAAGGCCATTGCCCCTCTCGGGATCATGGCAATCGGTGTCGGCATACTGATGATCGCTGGCGAATTCGATCTTTCAGTCGGCTCACTCTATTCGTTTTGCGCGATTGTCGCCGCCACTCTGACCGCACAATGGGGCGGTGATATCGGCGAGGGAGGCATCCTCGCTCCGTTTTTCGCGATGTTCGTCGGCCTCGCGGTCGGCACCGCAGCAGGCGTGCTCAACGGCGCGATTACCCTGCGTTTCAACATCCCGTCCTTTATCACCACGCTCGGCGCCATGCTCATGTGGAAAGGCGCGACCCTGCTCTATCATGGCGCAACGTCGCTGCGCTTTCGCCCTTCTGAGCCCTTCGCTACGCTGTTCGGCGGCTCCGTGGGCATCGTCCACGCCTCCATCATCTGGCTCGTGATCGTGGCCATCATCGCGGGTCTGGTGTTGCATCATCACCGTCTGGGCAACCATTTCTATGCCGTCGGCGGGAACGACAAGGCGGCTATCGCAATCGGTGTGAATCCGGTCAAGACCAAGCTCATCGCCTTTGGCATCACAGGGTTCCTTGCTGCATTCTCCGGCATCATCGCAGGTGTCCGCGTTTCCTCGATCCAGCCTGGTGGCGGTCAGGGTCTCGAACTCGAAGCCATCGCAGCCTGTGTCATCGGCGGACATGCTCTCATGGGCGGCCGTGGCTCGATCCTCGGCATCGTGCTGGGTACGGCCCTGATGTTCACCATTCAGGATGTGCTGCTGCTTCTGCGCGCGCCTGGCTTCTACTTTGAAATGTTTGTCGGCGCCCTGATCGTCATCGCCGTAATCATGAACATGGCCATTCGCCGTCGCGGCTAAAAGGAGACACGGATATGACAACTCAAGTTGAAACCATTGCCCCCTCCGAACCGGCGGTCGTCGGACTGGACCCGGAGGGCACCCCTCTTCTGCAACTCAAGGATATCGTAAAGCGCTACGGGAGCTTTACCGCCCTCAACGACATGAACTTTCATGTCAACGCGAACGAGGTCGTGGCCCTTCTCGGCGACAACGGCGCCGGCAAGTCCACGCTCGTGAAAATGATGTCAGGGATCAACCCGCCCACCTCGGGCCAAATCTACGCCAACGGCAAACCGGTTCAGTTTCGCAGCCGTGCCGACAGTGAGGCCGCAGGTGTCGAGACCATCTATCAGGACATCGCTCTCGTCGACCCGATGTCGATCACCCGCAATATTTTTCTGGGTCGCGAGATCACAAATGCGCTCGGCTTCATGAACCACAAAGCGATGGAGCAAAAAGCGATCGAGATCCTCGGCTCCTCGGTCCAGATTTCGGGCATCGACGATCCGGACAAGGAAGTTGGCTATCTCTCCGGCGGTCAAAAACAGGCCGTCGCCATCGCCCGTGCGGTTCATTTCAAACGCAACATCCTGTTGCTCGATGAACCGACCTCGGCGCTGTCCGTGCGCGAGACAGAGCACCTCTTGTCCTATGTCGGCGAGCTGCGCGAGATGGGCACCTCCTCGGTGCTGGTGACGCATAACATCTACCACGCCTATCAGGTCTGTGACCGTTTCGTGGTGATGAGCCATGGCGCCAAGGTCTTCGAGGCCAAGAAGGAAGACACCTCGATCGAGGAAATCACCTACCACGTCATCCGCACCTGAGCGGACCACAAAACTAACAAAGGAAAATCAATGGGTTTTTCATCCACAGGCAATTTGCGCAGCCCCGCTCTCGACCGTAAACTCCGTCTCGGATTCGTCGGGGGCGGGCGCGGCGGCCTCGTCGGTACCTGGCATGCCGCGGGCGCGCGTTTGTCAAACCATTGGGACATCGTGGCGGGGGCGCTGTCCTCCGACCCGGACAATGCCCGCGCCTCCGCTCGTGACTGGGGCATCGCCCCAGACCGTGCCTATCTTTCTTACGCAGAAATGGCCGAGGCGGAGGCCGCGCGCGAAGACGGGATTGATGCGGTGGTGATCTGCACCCCCAACTGGACCCACCACGATATCGCTGAGACGTTTCTGTTGGCGGGAATGGACGTGATCCTCGACAAGCCCATGGTCAACACGCTCGAGGATGCCCGCCATCTCGTCGAGATGCAGCGCGAAACGGGTCTGGTTCTGGCCATGACCTACCCCTACACCTATCATGCAATGGTCCGTCAGGCGAAACACATGATCAAGCACGGCGACATCGGCACCGTGCGTCAGGTTCATGTGGAATATGTCCAGGAATGGGCAACGGGAGCGGCCGATCCGAATTTCAAAGGTGCGCAATGGCGCGCCGACAAGGCCAAGGTCGGTCGCGCCGCAGCCACCGGCGATATCGGCACGCATGCCTATCACATTCTCAAATATGTCTCCGGTCATGACATTGCCGAGCTGCGCGCGGATTTCCATGTCTGCGGAGCGGACAAACCTCTTGAGGACACGGTTTTTGTGAACCTCAAGATGGACAACGGCGCGCCAGGCCTCTTGTGGGTCACGCAGGCCGCGCCCGGCAATTTCTGTGGGCTGCGCTTTCGGATTTACGGCGACAAGGGCGGCATCGAGTGGGATCAGGAATTCCCCGAACAACTGCATTACACCCCGCTCGATCAGCCGACCCAAACCCTCACCCGTGGCGCGGGGGCGGGCATGGTGGCGGAGGCAGAAGTACTCTCGCACATGCCGCGCGGCCATCCCGAGGCGCTGACCGACGCCTGGAGCAATCTCTATGCGGAGATCGGCCTCGCCGTCGCACACCGCCGCGAAGGGACACCTCTCCCCGAAGTGCCGCTCGAACTGACAGGGGCTGAGGATGGCGCCCGTGGCATCGCCTTTATCCACGCCTGCGCCGACAGCCACGAGGCCGGCGGCGTGTGGACCGAATTGCGCACGCCCTTCTGAGGAGACCGGACATGACCGACACGGCATTCAATTTCACATTCTCACTCAACCGCACCTGTGCGCCGCAGATGAGCTTGCCGGAGTTTCTCCGGCTCGCGCACGGCGTCGGGGTCGATGCGATCGAGCTTCGCAACGATATGGGCGGGGAGTTGTCGGACATGCCGCACGACGAGTTGCGTGATCTTCTCGATCGGGCGCAAACCCGCGTGAGTTCGGTCAATGCGCTCCAGCGGTTCAACGACATGACCCCTGCCCGTCTGGCTGAGGCGCGCGAGCTTGCCTCGCTCGCACGGGCCTTCGGCGCGGTGGGGGTTGTGCTCTGTCCGTTGATTGATCCCGACATCGGATGGGGCGACACCGAACGCGCGACACGTCTGCGCGACAGCCTCTCGGCGCTCCGCCCCGTCTTTGCGGGCAGTGGCGTCATGGGCCTGGTCGAACCTCTCGGAATGCATGGTTCAACAATGAAAATCCAGAGCGAGGCCGTGGAGGCCATTGAGGATATCGACGGCTGGGACGCTTTTCGCCTCTGCCACGACACCTTTCAATTCTACCGCTGTGGTGACACCCGCATGTTTCCCGAACATTTCGGCATGGTGCATATCTCCGGCATCGCCCGCCCCGATCTAAGTCCTGCGGAACTCGATGAGCCCGACCGCGGTCTGGTCTTTGCGGGGGATCGCGCAGGCAATGTCGCACAACTCAACAAAATCGTCGCTGCTGGTTATCGCGGCCCGATCTCCATGGAACCCTTTGATCCCGAAATTCAGTCGGACCCGGCCCTTTCCGCACGGCTTGCGGCCAGCTTCGACTATATCCGCGCCACGGTCGGAACAGCCTGACGCGCAAGGAGGACCCTGAGATGAATGACAGTCTTTACGGCACCCGCGACAAGCGGGGCAATTACACCCCGAACGAAGCGCTGGAGATCGCTCCGATCTACGCCATGCCGCCGCGCCCCTTGCGCGTGCTCAAATGGCTTTTCGGCCCTGATGGTTATCTCTTTCCTTGGAACGTCGCGCTTTTTGTCGCAAGTGCGGTGACATGGTTCTTTCTCACCCCCTCAATGGAGGTGATGGCCACGCTCACGCCGGGTTGGATCACCTATATCCTGTTGCGCAACATGGCGATGGTGCTGGTCCTGTTCGGTCTTTTCCACCTGCGACTCTATATCCGCAAACGTCAGGGCAATACGTTCAAATACAACCCAAAATTCCCCGAACCCAAAGGTCAGAGCAGCTTTATCCTCGGCTCCCAGACGCGCGAGAACATGTTCTGGACCTTCTGTTTCGGCATTCCGATCTGGTCCGCCTATGAGGTCCTGTTCCTCTGGGCCTTTGCCTCGGGCCGGTTGCCGATCCTCGAATTCGCGCAAAGCCCCGCCTGGTTCGTCGGCTTCTTCTTCCTCATCCCGCTGTGGCGCGAGTTGCATTTCTACGTGATCCACCGCCTGATCCACTGGGGGCCGCTCTACCATTGGATCCACAAGGTCCATCACAACAACGTCAATCCGGGGCCGTGGTCGAGCCTGTCCATGCATCCGGTAGAGCATCTCCTGTATTTCTCGGTGACGCTGATCCATGTGGTGATCCCCTCGCATCCGCTGCACTTTCTCTACACGCTGCAACATGCGGGACTGGGTTCCATCGTCGGCCATATCGGGTTCGACAAGGTGGTGACTGGCGAAGACAAAGCCATGGATACCCATGCCTATACCCACTACCTGCACCACAAGTTTTTCGAGGTGAACTACGGCGACGGCACCGTGCCGCTCGACAAGGTCTTCGGGACCTTTCACGATGGCACCAAGGCAGGCGACCGCAAGATGGACGAACGCCGCCACGCACGCCTGAACAAACAGTAATCCGTTTCGCGCGGGAATGTGATCGCCCGCGCGGACTCTCCGCACATCCTATCTTGAAAGAGGACACCCATGCCTAATCCCCGCCCCACCGTCGCCGACATCCGTGCGCTCAAAGGCCAGCGTCAATTGTCGATGCTCTATGTAGAAACCCCCGACGAGGCCGCCGCAGCCGCCGAAGCCGGGATCGACATGCTGTCGATCATCGACCCGCTCTGGACCCCCGAAATGCGCGAAGCGGCGGGGAGTTGTTTTGTGCAGGTTGGCCTGCTCTATGGCGAGCTGGTGACCACCGAAGATTATCTGCGCGCCGCGCACCGCGCGGTGAAGGACGGCGGGGATTCCTGCTATTGCGCGGCAAGTCTTGGCACTGTGCGGGCCATGGCCGATGAGGGCATCCCCGTGGTCGGCCATGTCGGCCTCATCCCGTCGCGCTGCACCTGGACCGGCGGGTTTCGCGCCGTGGGCAAGGACAAATCAAGCGCCCTGCTCGTCTGGGAGCAGACGAAGGCACTCGAAGAGGCAGGTGCTTTCGGGGCCGAGCTCGAAGTTGTGCCCGACCGCGTTGCCGCCGAGATCACCAAACGCACACCGCTGATCATGCTCGGCATGGGCGCGGGCTCGGGCGCAGATGCGCAGTATCTCTTTGCCGAAGACGTGCTTGGCTGCACCCGTGGACACAAGCCGCGCCATGCCAAGACCTATCGTGATTTCGCCGCCGAATACGCCCGTCTGCAAAAGGAACGGATCGCCGCCTTCGGTGAATTCCGCGCGGATGTGGAGAGCGGTGCCTATCCGGCTGAAACCCACACGGTCCCGATTGAGGATGCGGAATTCGAGGCCTTCCTGTCCGAACTTCCGTCCGAATCTTGACCGTTCCCTGATCCTTTTCCCGCGTCCCTCCCAGCCCGCCCCGATCCTGTCGGGGCGGGTTTATCGTATCCGCGATAGGCTCAATAGCTTTCGCTCGTGACCAATTGCATACGGATGAAATGTTGCCCCATGGAACTCCCCAAGCCCTCACTCGCGACCTGCAATGCCAGACGATAGCATTCGTTCATGATGTCGAAAGCAGGGGTGTCAATGACCATGGAGACAAGCCCCTCAGTCATCGCATGACGCGTCAGCTCGGCAAATTCATTTGCGACGATATCGACCTGCCCAGCCTTCTTTTCCTCTCGAACGGCACGGATCACGCCCTCACGTCCACCACCGGCACAGTAGATACCCGCGAGCCTGGGGTGCCGCGCCATAACGGACAGGGTGGCCTCAAACGTAAAATCGGCAATATCGAGATTGACCATTGTTTCAAGCACGGAAATATCGGAACGGTTCTGGCGCAACCATGTCCGAAACCCTGTCTCACGCAATTCGTGGCCGTGCCAGCGATGCCCGCCCACGAAAAGGGCCAGCTCGTATTTCGGAGCCCCTTCCGGACGGACCGGCAAAGCGCGGGCGAGCATGGACGCCGCCGTACGGCCCACCTTGAGATTGTTCGTCCCGACAAAGGCCTCCCGCACGCCCTGCCCCACCTCGGACAAGATTGCATATGCTGGAATGCCCTTGTCCCGCAAAACTTCGATCTCATGCGTGACATCGGCATGATCGACGGCAATCATGCCGATCGCGTCCACTTTTTCGCCCATCTCCGCCAAAGCGCGCGACACATCGTCCGGGTCTGCGGCCGCAATGAAATTCACCGTCAAACGCACATTCGCGCCGTTGAACTGCGACGCAGCACGCTCGGCCTCCTGTTTGAAATGGGTGTAAAACTCCGGTTCGATATTCGGCAAAAGCAATCCGAAATGCAGTTTGGGGACATCGCCGCCGATCCGTTTCTGAAGCAGGGGCGTGGCGTGATAGCCGATCCGTTCAGCGGCCTCATACACTCTCATCGCGGTTGCGGCCCGCACCGATTGACGTCCGTTTAAAACACGATCAACGGTCGCAACGGAAACTCCGCTAACTTCTGCTAAATCTTTGATTTTTGGTCTTTTCATTAGTTCATCACCTCAAAACACATCAGCAATATATATTGCTGATGATGTTTTTTGAAATATTTTTTGCGAAAATATGCACTTTTTATTGCGCTCGCAAAGCCCCTGTCTCTAGCCTCAAGACAACAGACACCCGGAAAGACGCCGGGCTCGGATCGGGAGGACTGAGATGTCACGAAGCAATCGCGACTACGCGCTCTTGGGGCGCGATGCCAAGCTGGCAGAAGAAATTGGACTGGTGTCCGCGCAATGGTATCACACGGATATTTCGCGCAAGGACATGAAAGCGCTGATGAAGCGCAAGGACGGCCCCGCCATCCGCGACACGATCATCCTGTTCGCAGTGATGATCGCCTCGGCGGGCATGGCCATCTACCTCTGGCCAAGCTGGTGGTCGGCCCCTTTCTGGCTCATCTACAGCGTCTTTTATGCGTCCGCGATGGATTCGCGCTGGCATGAATGCGGGCATGGCACCGCGTTCAAAACGCGCTGGATGAATGATGCGCTCTATCACATCGCCTGTTTCTGCATGCTGCGCAATCCGGTGGCCTGGCGCTGGTCGCACACCCGCCACCATACGGATACGATCATCGTCGGACATGACCCTGAAATCATCGCCATGCGTCCCGCCGTCGTCGCCCGCCTGATGCTCAATTTCTTCGGGATTTTTGAGTTCATCCACAATGCCGGCCAGGTCTTTTCCCTCGCTGCGGGCCGGATGTCCGACCAGATGAAATCCTTTATCCCCGAACAGGAACGGCACAAGGCCTTTACGATTGCCCGCATCTGGATCGTGATCTACCTCGGCGTGTTGGCTCTTGCGATTTCTATGGGCTCGATCCTGCCCTTCATGCTCGTCGGCCTGCCGATTTTCATGGGCAGCTGGCACATGGTGATGACCGGCTATATGCAGCACCTGGGTCTTGCCGAAAACGTGCTCGACCATCGTCTGAATTCGCGCACCGTCTACATGAATCCGATCAGCAGATTCATCTACTGGAACATGAACCTGCACGTCGAACATCATATGTTCCCGATGGTGCCCTATCATGCCTTGCCGGCCCTGCACGAACGGATGAAACATGACCTGCCGCCAGCGCTGCCCTCGATCTTTGCAGCCTATCGCGAGATCATTCCTGCGCTGATCAAACAATTCTCGAACCCGGATTGGTTCGTTAAACGACAGCTCCCGCCCACGGCCAAACCCTATCGCCCGGAATTTCACGGCGATCTGGAACCCGGCCAGCCGACACCCGGCATCGGAGGATATCCCAACATGCCCTCTGGCCCCGTGGCCGCCGAATAACCGGCGCAGTACCACGTCCCATTCCACCTTATTCTCAGAAAGGACATCGCATGCCCTGGATTGCAGCCTGCGTCAAAGACGACATCGAAGAAGAAGATCTCATCCGGTTCGACCATGGGGGGCGCACCTACGCGATCTACCGTAGCCCCGACGACGAATTTTTCTGCACTGACGGTCTTTGCACCCACGAGGAT
Organism: Celeribacter sp.; assembly: GCF_048270365.1. Taxonomy (NCBI): domain Bacteria; kingdom Pseudomonadati; phylum Pseudomonadota; class Alphaproteobacteria; order Rhodobacterales; family Roseobacteraceae; genus Celeribacter; species Celeribacter sp. Next base: position 20,163 of record NZ_JBLWTA010000016.1, on the reverse strand, counting down.
GTGCATCTCGCCGACGGGTTGGTGATGGATCACGTCATCGAATGCCCGAAACACAACGGCCAGTTCGACTACCGCACCGGCGAGGCGATGCGCGCGCCTGTGTGCAAAAATCTGGGCACTTATCCGGTCAAGCTTGAGGGCGAGTCCGTCTTTGTGGACCTGCCCTGATGGACCACAGCGATATCATCATTGTCGGTGCTGGTGAGGCCGGTGTCAGGGCTGCTTTTGCCCTGCGTGAGAACGGATTTGATGGCTCTGTCACGCTGTTTTCGGAGGAGGAAGCACTTCCGTACGAGCGTCCCCCTCTCTCCAAATCTGCAGTCGAAGGCACGGCAAAACTCATCGCCGCAGAAGAGGCCTATGCGGATGCCCGGATCAACCTGCTCCGTGGGCAGTGTATTCACGGCATCGACACCGACAAGAAAACGGTGTCCTGCGACTCTGGCGTGCACGGATACGAAAAATTGCTCCTGACAACGGGGGCTGAGGCCCGTCGGCACCCGCTATTCCCCGATGCATGTTACCTCCGACGGGACACGGATGCCGCCAGAATCCTCCCGCATCTCGAGAAGGAAAAGCACCTTGTAATCCTTGGTGCCGGTTTTATCGGGCTCGAACTGGCTTGCACGGCGCGACTGTTTGGTGCGGAGGTAACGGTTGTCGAAATCGGCCCGCGCATTCTCGGACGCGCTGTGCCCGAAGACCTTGCTCTGAAACTGCATGAACGGCACGTCAATGAAGGAGTCCGCATACTGACGAACACAACCATCACCCCCGTTGAGAAACACCTTCAATTGAAAGACGGAACCCGCATCAATGCCAATCTGGTCGCCGTCGGGATCGGGTCCTGTCCGCGCACAGACCTCGCCGAAAGATCCGGCCTAATCTGTGAAAATGGCATCGTGGTGGATAAAAGATTTCGCACCAATGCTCCAGACGTCTACGCCGCCGGAGATTGTTGCGCTGTTTGCGAGAGCGGCGGCTTACGCCGCTATGAAAGCTGGCGTGTAGCCCGTGAACAGGCCGAATATGCAGTTCTCGCGATGCTTGATCAGATGCCGAAAGAGCCGTTGTTGCCTTATTTCTGGTCTGATCAATATGATATGTGCCTTCAAGTCAGCGGTCATACGGAAGCGTCAAATCAAAAAGTCCTTCGCGACTTGGGAGGCAAGGGACAACTCGTTTTCGAACTCAACCAGGCAGGCCAGCTTGTTGCTGTCAGCGGTCTTGGCAGAGGAACGTCAATTTCAAAGGACTTCAAATTGTCTGAACGGCTGATCCGGGCGAAAGCAAAGCCTGCGGCTGTTGATCTCGCCGCCCCTGAAGTTTCGCTGAAAAAGGTTGGCACATGACTGCACAGATCATTGATGGAAAGGCCTTCGCGGCCACAGTCCGCGAGAAGGTTGCGGCCCATGTGGCGCGGCTCAAGGAGGAACATGCGATCACGCCGGGTCTTGCGGTCGTGCTCGTCGGCGAGGACCCCGCGAGCCAGGTTTACGTGCGTTCCAAGGGCAAGATGACCGTCGAGGTCGGCATGACGTCCTTTGAGCACAAGCTTCCTGCCGAGACCTCCGAGGCCGATCTTCTGGCGCTGATCGAGGCGCTCAATGCCGACAAATCGGTGCATGGCATCCTCGTCCAGCTTCCGCTTCCGGACCATCTCGACGAGGATCTGGTGATCAATTCCATCGCGCCCGAAAAGGACGTCGACGGGTTTCACATTTCCAACGTCGGGCTTCTGGGCACGGGCCAAAAGGCCATGGTGCCCTGCACGCCGCTCGGCTGTCTGATGATGCTGCGCGACCATCACGGTTCGGTTTCGGGCCTCGACGCGGTTGTGATCGGGCGCTCGAATATCGTCGGGAAACCCATGGCCCAGCTCCTTTTGGGCAACAGCTGCACGGTGACGATCACGCATTCGCGGACCAAGAATCTTGCAGACGTGGTCAAGCGTGCGGACATCGTGGTGGCCGCCGTGGGGCGCCCCGAGATGGTGCCCGGGGACTGGATCAAACCCGGCGCGACGGTGATCGACGTGGGCATCAATCGCATCGACGCGCCCGAGAAGGGTACGAAAGAGGACGGCAGTGTCAAGATGCGGCTCGTGGGCGATTGCCATTTCGACAGCTGCGCCGAGGTGGCGGGCGCGATCACCCCTGTGCCGGGCGGTGTCGGCCCGATGACCATCGCCTGCCTTCTGGCCAACACGGTCACCGCCTGTTGTCGTGCGAATGGCTTGGCCGAGCCCGAGGGGCTGACGGCTTGATTCAAGAATAAACCACCCTAACCAACATCATTCGGGCGCCGATCAGGGGGAGGCGGCCGTCCAAGGAGTATCTTCATATGACCAAATTCTGCCTCACCGTCGCTTGCGACACCTCGCGCGGGATCGTCGCCGCGATTGCCGGCTTTCTGTCCGATCACGGCTGCAACATCACCGACAGTTCCCAGTTCGACGACATAGAGACGGACAATTTCTTTATGCGCGTGAGTTTCGAGTCAGAGAAGGGTGTCGGGCTCGAGGCGCTCGAGGCGGATTTTGTGCCGATCGCCAAGGATTTCGCCATGATGAGCGCCTTTCATGACGAGAGCGTCAAGATGAAGGTGGTGATCATGGTGAGCCGTTTCGGCCATTGCCTCAACGACCTTCTTTACCGCGTCAAGATCGGTGCGCTGCCGGTGGAAATCGTGGCTGTGATCTCCAATCACATGGATTATCAAAAGGTTGTGGTGAACAACGACATTCCGTTCCACTGCATCCGCGTGACCAAGGACAACAAGCCCGAGGCGGAGGCCGCGATCATGAAAGTGGTCGAAGATGCCGATGCCGAGCTGATCGTTCTGGCCCGGTACATGCAGATCCTCTCGGACCAGATGTGCCAGAAAATGTCGGGGCGGATCATCAACATCCACCACTCGTTCCTGCCCTCGTTCAAGGGGGCGAACCCCTATAAACAGGCCTATGCGCGCGGTGTGAAACTGATTGGCGCGACCTCGCATTATGTCACCGCGGACCTCGACGAGGGTCCGATCATCGAACAGGACGTGGTGCGCATCACCCACGCCCAGAGCGCCGAGGATTTCGTGGCGCTGGGGCGCGACGTCGAAAGCCAGGTCCTGGCCCGCGCGATCCACGCCCACGCCCACCACCGCGTGTTCCTCAACGGCAACAAGACGGTCGTCGTCCAGGCCAGCCCGGGGAGCTATTCCTCAGAGCGGATGGGGTGAGAACGGAATGACCCTGATCGTCTTTGACGGTCGGGGGTTCATAGCTGAATTGACGGCGTGTCTTTCAGGCAAAATAAAGTCTTTCCATCACATCAAATGCCCCACTCCATGTGCAAGGACTGATCGTCAAGTGCGCAGCGGGCGATCTATGACTGCTGGGATAGTGCGTATCAAAACCGCAAGGGGATTTCCCGGATGGGATCGCCAACTTTCTGTCGCATATCTGGGCGTCTAGTTTTCCGATACGCGCTAAGCGAAGTCCTTTCGTGTTCTTGAAGATATCATGTTGGAGCGCTGGGTCACAGTCGACCATGCGGTGCGAAACTGTTGGGTCTTGAGATAAGCTCTGCTCACCGCTGCCGAAGATCGAACATGAAAGCGATCAGCCGCCAAGCCGTGCCGGTTCTCACGCAGACAAATGGTCCGAGCAGGGTAGAAACAGAGCATGGCGCCGGCAACGCCCGGGCTTTCATTCGCCTGCGAGCATAAGTGCGTCCAGCGATCAAGTCCGCTCAATTGCAAGAAAAATGGCGATCAGATCCGCATCTTAAACTGCTTATCGACAGCTAGGCTTAGAGCAAACAATCCGAAAACTCCAAGTTTCGAGGGCCAGGTTGGCCGCTTCCGTCATATCGAGCAAATATACATCATATATCATGCATGATGCTTGACGTGTATTCTCTTGATCGACTATTGTCGGCCAAACAGTGCCGATCGGCGGCGCTGATTCACGTTGAGGAGGACCGCCCGTGTCGGGAAATACCGATCTGACAACCGATGAGATTGAGCGACTTGAGGAGCGCGCACAATTCGTCCGGCTTGAAACCATTCGGCTGATTGAAATCGCAAAAGTGGGGCATTATTCCTCCGTCTTTTCCTGCGCGGAGATTTTTTCGTCACTCTATTATGACGTGATGAACATTTCAGACGATCCGAGCTGGCCCTCGCGCGATCGGTTCCTTATGGGCAAGGGCCACGCCGCCGTGGGGCTCTTCCCTATTCTCGCCGACAAAGGCTATTTCCCGACGGAATGGCTCGACAGCTATACCCGTTTGGGCAGCCCGCTTGGCGATCACCCGGACATGCGCAAGGTGCCGGGCGTCGATTTCAGCTCCGGTTCCATCGGACATGCTTTGTCCAACGGCGTCGGCATGGCGCTTGGCGGTCGGATGAAGGACCTTGATTTCGACGTCTTCGTGATGCTCGGCGATGGCGAAATGCAAGAAGGTCAGGTTTGGGAAGCAGCCATTGCCGCTGCCTCGCACAAACTGTCCAACGTGATCGCGATCATCGACCGCAATGGCTATCAGCTTGATGGCAAGGTCGACGATATTATGGCCATCGAACCGCTGGCCGAAAAATGGTCCGCATTCGGCTGGGAAGTCCACGAAGTCGACGGGCACGACATCGTCGCGCTTACCGAATTGCTGCGCAAGGTAAAAGCAGACAAGACCCGCGAGAAACCCTGCTGCATCGTCGCCAAAACCGTCAAAGGCCGCGGCATCGACTACATGGAGACGGAGCCCGGCTGGCACCTCGGCTATCTCTCGCCCGAAGACAGCGAGCGCGCCCGTCAGACCATCCTCAACACCCGGATCACCTCCTGCGGAGATGCACAATGAACGTCAAACCCAACCTGACTCCCGAAAGCTGGCAGTACCGCGACCTCAACACCCGCGCGCCGAGCCTCTCCGTTTTGGCCGACACATTGATCGAACTGGCGCAAGAGGGGCATCCTGTCGCCGCCGGAACCGCCGATCTGCAGCATTCGAACGGGCTGGTGGCCTTTCATGACGCCTATCCCGACCGTTTCGTGCAATTCGGCATTTCCGAGCAAAACATGGTGTCCGCCGCCGCCGGGATCGCGGCAACCGGGATGATCCCCTATGTTGCCACCTTTGCCTCCTTCATCGGACTGTTGACCTGCGAACAAATCCGCATGGACGTGGCCTATTGCGCCCAGCCGGTGCGCATGATCGGCCATCACACCGGGATTTCCATGGGGTTCTACGGCACCTCGCACCACGCGACCGAAGATATTTCGACCATGCGCGCGATTGCGGACCTAACCGTGGTGTCGCCCTCAGACGGTGCGCAATTCCGTCAGCTTCTGCGGCATTCCGCGACCTACCCCGAACCGATCTATTTCCGCATCGGGCGCGGCCATGACCCGGTGGTCTATGACGCGGACGAGACCTTTGAGCTAGGCAAAGCCAAAGTGCATGGCATCGGCGACGATATCACCATCATCGCCTGCGGCATGGCCGTTTTTGGCGCGAAACAGGCCGTCGATGCGCTGAACGCGGCGGGGCATTCAGCCGGGCTGATCGACATGCATACGATCAAGCCTTTGGATGAGGCCGCCGTGCTCGACGCCGCCGGTCGCTCTAAGGTGATCCTGACCGTGGAAGAGCACAACATCCTCGGCGGTCTGGGCTCTGCGGTGGCGGAGGTGCTGGCCGAAAACCCCGGCAAAGCCAAGCTCAAGCGTCACGGCATCATGGATGAATACGCGCTGATCTCACCGCCGAAACGGCTTTACCAACATTACAAACTGGACGGGCCGGGCATCGAAGAGGTCGCCAAGTTGCTTTTGTGACATCCGAGAATTCGGCCGGATCCGGATCTTCTTATGTCATCCGGTCGACGGCGGTGGCCTTGAGCCACAAGGCCGCCGTCACTTTACCCAAAACAAAATAAACCCCGCAAATGCGGGGCTTATTTTTTATCTGATGCTGAGGCGAACTGTCTCAGAGATCGAAAAGCACCTTCATGGAACGTGACCGATCCTGAGCTACCTCAAAGGCGGCATCTGCCTCCTCTAAGGTGTAATGCCCGCTGATCAGAGGGCGCACATCAATGGCCCGGCTGGCGATCAGCGCGACGGCCTGCGCGAATTCCACGTCAAAGCGGAACGTGCCGCGATAGCCTAACTCTTTGGTCACCACATGGGTCAGCGGCGCGGTCGTTTCCGACCCAAGCATCCCCACTTGCACAACCGTGCCACGCGGTTTTGTCGCGGCAATCACATCGGCGATGGCGGCGGGATGCGCAGAACATTCGAGGCTCACGTCGATCTGCCCACGCCCTTCTGTTTCCGCATCAAGCGCACCGGGTTGCATTGTATTGATGGCCTTATCCGCTCCAAGTTTGCGCGCCAGTTCAAGCGGCACATCCGCCACATCCGTCACCACGATCTCCGCCGCCCCGGCATGGCGCGCCGCCAAAAGACAGAGCGCCCCGATGGGACCGAAGCCGGTGATCAGCACGCGGTTTCCGGTGAGATCGCCAGCTTGCGCCACCGCATGCAAACAGACCGCCAGAGGTTCCGCCAAAGCCGCCTCTTCCAGCGCCGCGCCTTCGAACGGCACGCCCTGTGCCTCTGTGCAAATGACGTGATCGCGAAAGCCGCCTTCGATGGGCGGATTGCGCATCGCGCTGCCCATAAAGCGCATATCCGTACAAAACCGCTCCGCCCCGGCGCGGCACTCATCGCAGACACCGCAGGGCAGCGAGGGGTTCACCGCAACCTTCTGTCCGACGCGGGCGGGATCGACACCCTCGCCCACCGCCTCCACGATGCCGCAGATCTCATGACCCAGCACCATCTGGCTTTGCATCCGAACTTTGCCAAAACCGCCATGCAGGAAATAATGCAGATCCGATCCGCAAATGCCGCCATGGGCAATGCGCACACGAATCTCTCCCCGCCCCGGCTCAGGCACCTCGCGCGATTCCACACGCAACACGCGCGGTTCCTCCAGGATCAAAGCTTTCGACATGGTATCCTCCCTATGGTCTTGGCTTTACGGTCTTGAGTCAGAAGTGAGCTCTTGACGTATATCAAATATCATGCATGATTAAACACAAGAAGCCAGAGCAAACGGTCTTTGGTGGGAGGAATTTATGACAATCGACGGGACAACGGCCGTTCTTGTGCATTTGGCCTATCCGTCCGCGCATCTGCAAACCCCGCAGCGCTTTAACCCGCGCTGTCATGAGAGGGGGCTGAACGCGGTTTTGGTGCCGTGGCAGGTCGCGCCGGACAATCTTGCGGACACGATGGCCACGCTGCGCCATTCAGACTCGGTGGCCGGCGCCATCGTCACAGTGCCGCACAAGGAAACCAGCGCAGCGCTTTGTGACCGGCTTGAAGGTGTCGCCAAAACGCTCTCTGTGGCCAATGTGATCCGTCGCGAGCCGGATGGCACGCTCGTTGGGCGCATTCTCGATGGCGAGGGCTTTGTCGGCGGGCTCAGGCAAGCCGACGTTCCCATCGACGGGCAATCCGCCCTGATTGCGGGAGCGGGCGGTGTGGCTTTGGCGATTGCAGCGGCACTTGTCGAGGCCGGGATCGCTCGGATCGAGGTCCACAACCGCACCCGCGCGCGCGCAGACGCAATGATAGAGCGCCTTGCGAAACTTGCCCTCGAGACGGGAAAAACAGCCACCTTCGGCATCGCCGAGACGCCCGAGGCGACCGGATTTGATCTGGTGATCAACGCGACCTCACTGGGCATGCATGACGGCGACGCCCTGCCCTTTGATATCTCGACCCTCACCCCGGAGATGACCGTCGCCGAAGTGGTGATGGTACCCGAAATCACCCCGCTTCTGGAGGCCGCACAGGCGCGTGGCGCAAAGGTTGTGCCCGGCAAAGCGATGATCGTCGGCCAGATCGACCCATTCATAGATTTTGTGCTCGGCGCATCGAAGTAAGGCCAACATCAGGCACAACAAGTTAGAAGGAGTAGAGACATGATCGTATTCGGAGCGCCGCGGCGCTATGTTCAGGGTGCAGGCGTGCTTGCCAGCATCGGGCAGGAATTGGCCACCATCGGAAAAACCGCCGTGCTGATTGCCGACAGCCGCGTAATGGAGCTGAGCGCCGACACCATCGCGCAAAGCGCCGAAGCCGCCGGTGTGTGCCTGCGCAAACTGCCCTTTGGTGGCGAGATCACTTATGACGAGATCAACCGTCTTGTGGCCGAAATCGGCGAAGATCGGCCCGACATGGTCATCAGCGCGGGCGGCGGCAAGACTATCGACACTGGCAAAATCGTGGCTCGGGACACGGGCGCGGCCTTTGTCTCCGTCCCCACCATTGCCTCGAACGACAGCCCGACAAGCCATATCGCGGTGATCTATGATGCCGACCACAAATTGGTGGGCGTCGAGGAAAACAAGGGCAACCCTGAACTTGTGTTGGTGGACACCGACATCATCATCAAAGCCCCGATCGAACTTTTGTCCGCCGGGGTCGGCGATGCGCTGGTCAAGGTTTTCGAAGTCGAGCAGTGCATCGGCGCGGGCGGCAAGAACGTCTTTGGCGCAACCTCTCCGCTGACCGCTCTGGCGCTGGCGCGGGCGTGCTATGACACGGTGCGCGAGAACCTCGAAGGCGCCTATGAGGCCCACGCGAAAGGCGAACCCAACGCGGCATTCGAAGCACTCGTCGAGGCTGCCGTCTTGATGAGCGGGCTGGCGTTTGAAAGCGGGGGGCTGTCGGTGAGCCATGGCATGACGCGCGGGCTTTCTGCCGTGCCGGGCGTGGCGCAAGCGCTGCACGGGCATCAGGTAGCTTATGGCCTCCTCGTTCAGCTCGAGTTGGAGAACCGCGACGCCGCCTTTATGGAGGATATGCGTGGCTTCTTCCGGGCCGCGAAACTGCCGCTCAAACTGGCCGATCTGGGGGCGGATCAGACCTCGAACTCGACCGTTGCGACCATCGCCGATCTGTCGGCGGCCGCCGCGCATATGAAGAAATTCAACCGCGAAATCACCTCCGATGACATCGCCCAGGCGATCTCCCGCATCGAGGCCGCGTAAGATGACCAGCTTTTCGCTTGAGGGTCAGGTCGCGCTTGTGACCGGCGCAGGGCGCGGCATTGGGCTTGCCTTTGCCAAGGCGCTCGCGGCGGCGGGCGCCACCGTCTACATCAACGACCTGTCCGAAGCGGTGGCGAAGACGGCCTGCGCCGAGATCGCGGCGGAAGGCGGCACCGCCCGCCCCGCCGTCTTCGATGTCACGGACTTCGAAGGTCTCGACGCGCAGGTCGATGCCATCGTTGCGGAGGCCGGGCGGCTCGACATTCTGATGAACAACGCGGGCATTCTGATCCGTGCGCCCATCGAAGAGCACGCGATGCCCGAGTTCACCCGCGTCATCGACATCAATCTGAACGCGGTCTACGCCATGGCGCGGGCCTGCGCACGGCCGATGAAGGCACAAGGCCGCGGACGGATCATCAACACCGGTTCCGTTATGTCGATCTCGTCGCGGCCCGGTGTGATTTCCTATGTCGCGGCCAAACACGGCGTGCTCGGGCTCACCCGAGGCCTCGCCGCCGAGCTTGGTCCGCATAACATCACCGTCAACGCCATCGGGCCGGGCTATATTCTGACCGAGATGAACCGTCATGTGTTGGGGACGCCGTTCGAGAAAACCGTCATCGACCGCACGCCGATGGCGCGATGGGCCGAACCCGAAGAACTGACCGGCACAGCTGTGTTTCTGGCCTCGGACGCGGCCAGTTTTGTCACCGGGCAATTGTTGATGGTCGACGGCGGCATGACCAGCAATTCGCTTTTGGTGGAAACCCAGAACCTTGGAGCGTCGAGTTGAGCACCCCCGGACTTATAACCACAGCCGAGATTGGGCGTTTTGTCATTCCCCTAGAGCGGCCTGTCCGCTTGGGCGCCGCTGAAATCCGCGAACGCGCCTATGTGGCGCTGCGACTTACGCTCGATGACGGCTCTGAAGGCTATGCTTACGGCTATGATCGCGGGATGCCGCTCTATGAGGTGGCGACAGAAGCCGCCCGGCGCTATGTTGGCCAGTCTGTGTCTGCACTGGACGCGCTGCGTTTGAGCGCGCTTGGCCCGACTCCTGCCCCACGCGCCACAATGGTGCGAGGCGTGTCGCTTTGTGACATCGCGCTTTGGGATGCCCTGTGCCATAGCGCAGGCGAACCGCTTCATGCAAAGCTCGGAACCGTGAAGGATCGCGTCGCGTTGATGCCGGTCATCGGCTACGGCATGACGCCTGAGGTGGCCGCCCGTGAAGGTGCGGCGCTGGCGGATCGTGGGTTTCGAACCATCAAATTGATGATCGACGGCGGCAATCTCGACTTTGACACCAAAGTCGTCAAAGCGCTCGCCGCCGCATTGCCCGAGGGCGTGCGGTTCGGACTTGATGCCCATTGGTCGTGGAAATCTGCGACAGAGGCCGCGCCCTGGGCCAGATTGGCCGACGAGACCGGCGCGCTTTTCCTCGAAGATCCGGTGGCCCCCACGGATTGGCGGATCGCGGCAGAGCTGCGCGCGGACCTATCCACGCCCCTCTGTCTGGGGGAGGACGCCATCGACCTCGCCGCCCTGCGCGATATGTGCGAAGGGGCGGATATTTTACGGCTGGATGCGGCGGCGTCGGGTGGCATTGGCTATGTCCGCGAGGGGCTTAAGATGGCCCGCGACCGGAACAAAACCGTGATCCCGCATGTCTTTGCAACGTTGCATCAACATTTCGGCTATGCCGATGACGTCGTGACTCGGATCGAAGCTATCCTGCCCGAGCTGGGCGCCGATCCAATCGACAATTTTTTGAAATACCCGCTCACCATCCGCGATGGCGATGCCTGCGCCCCTGATGTACCGGGGGCGGGAACTGAACTGGACTGGGACGCGCTGGCCGCGTTCGTGACTCGTAAGGAGATATTAACCCATGAGCCTATCTAATGCCCCCGCCCTGCCCGAGATGACCTTTGATCATACCGGCTTTATCACCCCCGACATCGAGGCCTCTGTGCGGTTTTGGGAAGATGTCATGGGGTTCGAGGCGCAGCCCATCGGCGAGCGTCGCAAGGAGTGGATCAGCCATTTCATGGGCGTCCCCGGCGCGCAGGTGCGGCTTGTCCATCTTTACGGACACGGCAGCCACATCGAATTCATCGCCTTCGAGACGCCCGAGGACACCCCCGCAACGTCCCGCGCATCGCAAGGCAATGTGGCGCATATCTGTCTGCGCACCGCCGATGTAGACGCGCTCCGCGCCCGTATTTTGGCCGGAGGCGGCGCAGAACAGGGGCAAATGGTCGCCATTGATGAGGGTATCGCCAAAGGACTGCGCGGGCTCTATATGAAGGATCCGCATGGTGTTTTGATCGAAATCGTGGAACACTCCAAAGGCTGAAAAACAAAGAGGCGAGGAGAAATCAGATGACCAAGAAGATCGTTCGTCAAAGCCTGTCGACGCAGCTTTATGAAAGCCTGCGTCTGGCATTGATGAATGGGCAATATGAGCCGGGTCATCGCCTTACCATCGCTGGGCTGGCCGAAGAATATGGCACCTCGATCACCCCTGTGCGCGAAGCGATCTTTCGACTGGTCAGTGAGCGCGCGCTGGAAATGCGAGCGGCCACATCGGTGCAGGTACCTCGGTTTGATACCAAACAGCTTCTGGAAATTCAGGCAATCCGGGTCGAACTCGAGGGACGGGCCGCCTATGAGGCTGCGGGCAATGTGACGGAAAAGAAACTCGATGAGTTGCGTGCGATCCATGCAGCATTCATCGCCGCCGCCGCGCGAGATCCCAATGAGGCCAGCATCCTCAATCGTGATTTCCATTTCAAGGTTCTGCAACTGGCGGATATGTCCATCCTCGAGGGCGTGTGCGAGACGATGTGGACCCTCATCGGCCCTTTCTTGCTGACCTTCCATCAGCGGATGCCAAAACGCGAGATCTCCAGCGACGAACACAAACATCACGAATTGCTCGACGCTCTAGCGGCCGGAGATCGTGAACGTTCGCGTCGCGCGATGCAGGATGACATTGCCTGGGCCGAAGATTTGATAAGAGATCTTGGCGACGAAATGGCCGCCAGAGTGTCAGTAGAATAAGGCGCTTTTGATCAGGCCTTCCTTAGGCTTGGCCGGCGCTCTTGTGACATTTTCTGATTCTGTAACGCCTCACAAATGGGGCCGCGGCGCATGTTTTTGAGAAACTCTTTTCACTGACATTTTCACCTTAGCACTCAACTGAGTTGATCTGATTGTACGGCTAGCCTCACGTATGCAGGTGTTTATTTGCAAAGAGATAACAATCTTGCTGAAAAAGCTTGACCAAAATAAAACATCATGCATCATATATTATTAGGAGGATCCGGAGAGCATTCGTCAGACAAAGGCGTCTGGCAACGGATAATCAGACGAGTGTGGCTCGCTCAACGTCTGGAACATTGGTGCGTAGCAATGCGCATTGGGAGGACTATTGATGACACTGACACGCAAACAGTTTCTGAAGACTTTTGCACTCGGCGGCGCGGCGGCGGCCTCGGGGCTGGCGGCTCCGAGCATTCTGCACGCACAGTCGCCCACCCTGCTTCGCATGAACATGGTGATCGGCAATCAGGATCCGATGTTTCCAATGTGGGAGGATTTCGGCAAACGGATCGAAGAAGCGTCCGACGGTACGCTCAAGATTGAAGTCTACCCGACCGAGACGCTGGGCAAGACGGTTGATATGATTGAGGCCGTGTCGCGCGGCGCGCCGGTGTTGCAGGACAGTGATCCGAGCCACCTTTACAATTACGTGCCGGACTTCGCAGTGTTCATGGCCCCATATATGCTGAAACAACCGGAAGATATCCGTAAGGCATGGCACTCCGATTTCGTTGCAGGTTGGGAAGAGCAACTCCACCAGAAAGGTCTACGTGTACTGACGATGACCTACTTCGGCACGCGACATTTGCTGTCCAATCGTCAGGTTCACATGCGCGCCGATACAGCGGGCCTGAAAATCCGCAATGCCCCGACCAAAATGTGGAATGAGGTAGGACGTGTACTCGGTGGTGACATCACCAACACGGCTTGGTCCGAAGTCTACACTGCGCTCAGCCAAGGTGTCGCGGAGGGGGCCGAAAGCCCGCTCTCCATTCTCTACTCCGCCAAACTCTACGAAACACTGCCGTATATTTCACTGACTGGTCACCTCGTCGCAACCACCTCTATCATCATGTCCCAAAAGGTCTATGAGGGCCTTCCTGAACAGGGTAAGAAAGCGCTAGACACAGTCGGACGTGGCTATACCGATGTGCGCCAGCCGATGATCGAAGGTCTTGAAACCGAATATCGCGGCATTCTCGAAGAGGCCGGAATCGTGTTCAATGAGGTCGATAAATCCAGCTTTATCGAAGCGGCTGCACAAACGCCCGACCAGTTCCCTGAGTGGACGCCGGGCATGTATGAAAAGATGCTGGAAATCATCGCTTAAGCGATACTCCCTGATGCCGTCGCGCGCGTGTTTTCCGTGCGGCGGCACTTGCCTTTTGCAAGCCCGCAGATGCCCGCCTCTCGCTTTGGCGACCTTTGCCCAATTGCTTGCCACACGCTTAGAAAGAAACCCGCATGCCCGGCACCACCAAAACACCACTCCTCAAAATTGTGGTCGGGAAGGCTGAACTGATCGTTGCAGGGATCGCCTTCGTCCTCATGTTGAGCGTCATCGTGCTCAATGTTTTCCTGCGTTACCTGTTTTCAACCAGTGTACTGTCTGCCGAAGAGCTCGCCTATCTGGGGTTCACCTGGTCGACTTTCGCGGCTGTGGCTTGGCTTTACCGCGTCAAAGCGCTGATCGCTGTCGATGTGTTCTTCGCCATTTTGCCGGACGGTGTGCAGCGCGTTCTGTCGATCATCGTCAACTTCAGCCTGATCGGGGCAAACCTCTGGTTCTGCTGGCTGTCCTGGGTCTTGGCCTCGGGTGGTTGGATCCGCAAGACGCCGGTGCTTGAAATCCCCTATTTCTGGGTCAATCTCGCGCCGTTTCTGGCCTTTGCGTTGATGGCTTTTTACTCCGCCCTGCATTTCATCGACGGGCTGCGTCACCCCGGCCCCTATGGCCATGACGCCTCGCATGATGCGGAACTCTACAAGGAAACCGCCCTGTGACTTTCCTCTCCTTCTCTCCCGTCATTTTGCTGTTCACCATGTTCGCCCTGCGGGTGCCGATCGCCATCTCCTTGCTCAGCTCAACCGCGTTTTATTTCGCCTTCGTCAACACCTTTATGCCGAAAGAAACGATGATCCAGACGATGGTCGCCTCGATGGAGAGCTTTCCCTATCTCGCGATCCCGTTCTTCACCTGTGCAGGCGTGGTCTTCAACTACGCGGGCATCACCAAGCGGTTGATGGGATTGGCCGAAATGATGTTCGGGCATATGCGCGGCGGCATGGCGCAGGTCAATGTGGCGCTATCTGCGATGATGGGCGGGCTTTCGGGTTCTGCCAACGCAGATGCAGCAATGCAGACCAAGATGATCGTACCGGAAATGGAGCGCCTCGGCTATGACCGCGCCTTCTCGACCGTCGTGACCGCCGCCTCCGCCTGTATCACGCCGATCATACCGCCGGGCATCATCCTTATTCTCTACGCGCTGGTGGCGGATGTCTCGGTCGCCAAGATGTTCCTCGCCGGCTTCCTGCCGGGGCTGATGCTCTGTGTCGTCCTGATGGTTACTGTCGCTATTGTGGCACGTCGCAAGGGCTACGCACCATCGCGCGAAAACCGCGCCACAATGAGCGAAGTTGGCGGACACCTCTTGCGCAGCATCTGGGCTTTGTTCTTGCCTTTCGGCATCATCATGGGGCTTCGGTTCGGCATGTTCACTCCGACAGAAGCTGGTGCGGTGGCCGTGGTATACGCGCTTTTTGTTGGCGCAGTTGTTTACCGAGAGCTGAAATGGTCAGACCTGGGCAGGATCGTCGAAGAGTCCGTGCTTGCCACAGCAGGCGTGATGTTCATCATCTGTGCAGCCAATGCCTTTGCCACTTACTTGACGTGGGAAGGAATTCCAGCAGCTTTTTCTGAGTTCCTGATGGGTTCGATCAGCAATCCCGTCGTGCTGTTGCTCGTCGTCAATCTGTTGCTGCTGTTCATCGGATTCTTTTTCGAAGGCGGTTCTGCCATCATTCTGATGACGCCGCTGTTGCTGCCGGTCGCAACCCAGCTTGGCATCGATCCGGTGCATTTCGGGATTGTCATGGCGGTCAACCTGACCATCGCGGGCTTCACGCCTCCGGTCGGTACGATGATGTTCATCACGATCTCTATCGCGAAGGTGCGGATCGAGGACTACGTGAAACAGGCATGGCCCTTTTTCGTCGCATTGATCCTTGCGCTCTTGGCACTCAGCCTCATTCCGCAGATTGCACTTTTCCTACCGGAGACCTTCCTGTGACAGACGCTTTAACGCTTATCTATGCCTTGCCGTCACCTTTTGTGCGCAAAGCCGTAATCGTGGCTGCGGAGGCTGGTATCATGCTCGATCGTAAAGATACGACGGCAAGTCCAATTGCAACCAATCCCGATCTTGAAAAGATAAACCCTCTTGGCAAGGTTCCCGCATTGATCCTGGCCTCGGGTGATGTGCTCTACGACAGCCCGGTAATTTGCCGTTACCTTGGTAACGGCACCCCGCTTTATCCGACGGGCGCCGCTGGCTGGCAGGCCTTGCGGCGCGAAGCCCTGGCCGATGGACTTCTCGATGCGGCACTTTTGTTGCGCTACGAAACCACGTTGCGACCTGAGGCGCTTCGCTGGGCCGACTGGATAGAGGGGCAAATGGCCAAGATCCATCAGGCATTAGGGGTCATGGCGCAGGAGACGGGGACCGTGTCCGGTTTTGATATAGGCGATGTCGCGACCGGCTGCGCACTTGGCTATCTCGATTTCCGCTATCCCGATCTTGACTGGCGCTCGCGCCATCCTGCCCTTGCCATCTACGCCGAAACGCTTTTTGGCCGAACATCATTCATCGAGAGCGCACCCGCCTAAACTCTCCCGCTTCAAGGAACTGACATGTCACTGACATTAAATCTCTCCGACCCCGCCCTTTTGCGGGAGGATGCTTATATTGACGGCCATTGGGAAGCGCAGAACAATCGTTTCGATGTCACCGATCCTGCGACCGGATCGCTCATCGCCAGAGTGGCAAATCTGGGCGTCGAGGACGTCAACCGTGCCATTGACGCAGCTGAGAAAGCCCAGACTGACTGGGTAAGGCGGACCGCCAAGGAACGCTCCGAGCTGATCCGGGCGTGGGCGGATCTCATGATGGCGGCGCAAGACGATTTGGGCCTTATCCTGACGTCGGAAATGGGTAAACCTCTCGCCGAGGCCAAAGGCGAAATCTCCTATGGTGCGTCGTTTCTCTATTGGTTCGCGGAGGAAGCCCGCCGCATCTATGGGGATACGATACCCGGTCATCAGCCTGACAAGCGACTCCTGGTCCTCAAGCAACCGATCGGTGTCGTGGCCTCCATCACGCCGTGGAATTTCCCCAATGCGATGATTGCGCGCAAAGTCGCTCCGGCACTGGCCGCAGGGTGTACCTTTGTGGCCCGTCCCGCCACTCAGACCCCGCTTTCAGCGCTCGCTATGGCGGAACTCGCTCACCGCGCAGGCATTCCTGAGGGCGTCTTCAATGTGGTGCCTTCGACAGATAGTGCCGGAGTTGGCAAGGCATTTTGCACCAATCCGAAGGTGCGGAAGATCACCTTCACAGGCTCGACACGTGTCGGCGAGATTCTGATGGAGCAATCGGCTCATGACATCAAGAAACTCGGCCTGGAGCTTGGCGGCAATGCACCGTTTCTGGTGTTCGACGATGCCGATCTTGACGCGGCGGTAGAAGGTGCGATGATTGCGAAGTTCCGCAATGGTGGCCAGACCTGCGTCTGTGCCAACCGTATTTTCGTTCAGGGTAGCGTCTACGATGCTTTTGCCCGAAAGCTGACCGATCGAGTTGCTATGATGACTGTCGGGGATGGGCGAGATGAGCACGTCGATATCGGCCCAATGATCGAGGCAAGCGCGGTGGAAAAAGTCGAAGAGCATGTGATCGATGCACTCAACAAAGGTGCGACGCTGATGACAGGTGGAGAGCGACATGCCTTCGGTGGGACCTATTTCCAGCCAACCGTGATTTCGGATGTCTCGGCAGGGATGATCGTTCTCGAGGAAGAAACCTTTGGCCCCCTTGCGGCGCTTGTTCGGTTCGACACCGAAGAGCAGGGTGTGGCTATGGCGAACGACAGTGAATTCGGTCTCGCTGCCTACTTCTACGCCGGCAACATGAGCCGGGTCTGGCGGGTGATGGAAAGCCTCGAGGCGGGAATGATCGGGGTGAACACCGGCCTGATCTCGACGGCAGAAGCGCCATTCGGCGGAATTAAACGCTCTGGTTTGGGACGCGAAGGCTCGAAATACGGGCTCGACGAGTTTCTTGAATTGAAATACGTCTGCCTATCGATATGACGCATTTCGGCTGCGCGTGCATATCGGGTGCGGCGGCCTGTATGGCGAAAATATGTGGCACAGATTGGTCTCCATGCACTGGTCCCAATAGGCGTCATCAATCTTGCGCCAGTCGCGGCGATTATCGCGTGCGGCCTTGTTTTTCCTTGATCCGGGAGATAGCGGTCTTGAGGGCGGCGGTGTCGGTGAGATTATAGGATTCGAATTTGGCACCCGTGGCCTCCGCGAGGGCGGCGCCGCGGGCATCGTATCGGTCGAGAAAGCTGACCTTAACACCCTGCTCGCGCAACCCACGCACGATTTGCACCCCAATCCCGGAGGCCCCTCCGATCACGACAACCGGCGCCCCGTCGAGACTGGGGTGGTTGGCATACTTCGGGCTGGTCAGGCGGCTTCCTTCGTTGGGCGCTGTGTTCACATCATATGCTCGACTTCGGGCGCCGGAACAAAGCGCCATTTGCGCAGCGGACCCGCCATGACGTTCAAGTAATACATCTCAAAGCCGTATGGCGCGCCGCAGGGGTGGTGGCCGCGCGGCACACAGACCACATCGCCGTCATGCACGGCCATGGTCTCATTGAGTTGCAGATCATCTGTATAGACCCGCTGTATGCCGAAACCGTTGGCAGGGTTGAGGCGGTGATAATAGGTCTCTTCGAGATAGGTCACACGCGGGAAATCGTCTTCATCGTGGCGGTGACACGGGTAGGAAGACCAGTTGCCTGCTGGGGTGAAGACTTCGGTGACGAGCAAACTGTCACAGTAATCCTCGTTTTCCATGGCGATATTGTTGATATAGCGCGTATTTGCGCCTTCGCCGCGTTGGGTCAGCTCGATCCCGTCGGGCCCGATCTTGCGCGCCGCGTGACCGGACTTGCCGGGCGCTTTGCAGACGGCAATCGTCGCATCGGTCGTGGTTTCCAAGGACCAGTCGCTGTCGTTCGGGATATAGAGGCAATGGGGGGGCGTTTTCTCGAACACGTCCATGCGGTCACCCAATTCGCCCCAATCCTTGCCCGCTGCGGTGATTTTGGCCTTGCCCTCGACTATCACGAGAATGACTTCGTTCTCACCGGTCGCCTCCATCCATGTTTCCCCTGCGCGCAAGCGGATCAGATCGAAGCCGACATAGCGCCAACCGGCGCTTTCGGACGTGATTTGATGCACCTTGCCGTGGGTGCCGAAGGGGCGTTTCAAAAGGTCGGGCATGGTCAGTCCTCCGATGGGTTGGACGCGTCCGGATCGAACGTAATGAAAAAGCGGTAGGCGGCGTATCCGCCGATCGCAAGAAATAGAATAGCGAAGCCGGGAGTGCCCGTGACGAATTCGAAGATCCCCCAGCCGATGCAGATCCCCGCGATGAGGATGCGCAGCCAGAGCGGGCGGTAGAAGGGATCGTCGAAATTGAACATAGGGCTCTCCAGAGTGGTAACA
The DNA here is from genome assembly GCF_048270365.1 of Celeribacter sp. Classification (NCBI taxonomy): domain Bacteria; kingdom Pseudomonadati; phylum Pseudomonadota; class Alphaproteobacteria; order Rhodobacterales; family Roseobacteraceae; genus Celeribacter; species Celeribacter sp. The sequence goes on along the minus strand of NZ_JBLWTA010000016.1, from coordinate 1,190 downwards.
AGGGGTGTGGCGGTGGCGGAATTATCAGTGACAGCCACGCCCGATCCTGTCGGATCAAGCGGAAATCAGCCCGACCTCACGGGCAATCCGTTTGAGGGTATGAAGGCCAAGTGTCTGGTACAACAGCGGATTGCGCAGATGCGGGTCCTGTTCGGCCTCGATCACGATCCAGCCGTCATAGCCGTTTTCGGCAAGGGTTTTCAGAAGCGGCAGGAAATCCACGGCCCCATCCTGATCGCCTGGCACGGTAAAAGCCCCTTCGAGCACACCGCCCAGAAACGACATGTTCTCGGCACGCACTCTGGCGGTCACGTCGGGACGGATGTTCTTCGCGTGGAAATGGGCCACGCGGGCAACGTGTTTGCATAGAACCGTCTCGGGATCGCCCCCACCAAACGTACAGTGACCCGCGTCGAACAACAGGTGCGTCGCTGGACCCGTGGCCGCCATGAAGGCATCGATTTCCTCGGGGCTTTCTACGACCGTGCCCATGTGGTGGTGATAGGCGAGCCTGATACCCTCGCCGGCCAGATAGGCCGCGAATTCTTCCATCTTCGCACCGAATTCTTTCATCTCGGCATCCGAAAGCTTCGGACGGTCGTTGACAGCCACATCCGGGTTGCCGTGGACCGTGTTCGAGCATTCGCAGACGATGCAGACCTTGCAACCATTGTGTTTGAGCTTGGCGAGATGACCCTGAACCGCCGCGATCTCGTCGGCGACGGAGCGGGTCAGAAGCTCGGTCGAATACCAGCCGGAAATAAACTTGAGGCCATAGTCCGCCAGCAGCGCGCGCAGCGCCTCCGGGTCGTCCTGTGGCCAACGGTGGCCGTTTTCGATGCCGTCAAAACCGATCAGATGCCCCGCCTCTTCAAGGATGCGCTCTGTCGGAATATCCGCGCCGATGGATTGGTCGTCGTCATTGGCCCAGGCGATGGGATTGGTGCCGAACTGAATCATGTATCTTTCCTCAGTTTACGAGCCGGGCTTTTGCCACGTGCTCGAGGTATTTGACATAGTAGTCGCGTTGTTTCTGGCGCTCCGAGATTTCTGGGACGGCGACGTCCCAGAAGTAGCCGTGTTCGCCTGCCGTGGTTTCGAGGCCGGTGCCGGGGAAGTCCTTGGCGATTGTGTCGATCACGATCACCGTGGGGATGTTGCGCTCGCGGGCGGCGGCCAATTCGGTTTCC